>SFLS01000043.1 GCA_004554485.1 Oscillospiraceae bacterium
CTCAGCAGAATCCCAACCGTCATTTCCCGGCCGGCCACCAGTGCCGAAAGTGTTTCGCTCACCGGCGGGATTGCCCCGATATTGCCTACAAAAATAAAGAAAAATATGAAGGTAAGTAAAAGGCCGTAATCTGCCCGGCGCAGCAGAGTGCGGTCCAACAAGAGGGCTGTCAGCACCACCGCCCCCAACGCGATCCCGAAATGCACCACGCGAAGCACCGCCAAGAGACACAACAGAAATTCCCCGCTCCACAGCAGCAGCGTCCTGCGGCTTGGCCTGTTCAGCGGGACCTCTGCCGCCCCCAGCGACTCCCTTGGAATGAAAAGGAGCGCACCCGCCAACAGCAGAACAGAAACGCCCGCCACCGGTGCCATCACCCGCAGAAACCGCCCAACGCTCATTCCCGAAAGGGAATAGAGATACAGGTTTTGCGGATTGCCCAGCGGCGTCAGGGCGCTGCCGAGATTCGCCGCAACCGTCTGCAATACAATGACGGGGATAGCCAGCCTACCGGTACCGGTCTGTTCGGTCAGCAGCAGCGTCAGCGGGACAAAGGTAATAAGCGCCACGTCATTGGTGATCAGCATTGCCGCAAAAAAGCAGACCCCCACCAGAACAGCCGCCAGCGTACGGGTATCCCTTACCTTTTGCAGCAGCCATGCCATCACCAGGTCAAAAAGTCCCGCCTGCCCCAGCGCCGCCACCACCAGCATCAGCGAAAGCAGCAGCGCCAGCACCCGCCAGTCAATATACGCCAGATACCCGGCTCCGGGCGGTATCCAAAAGGCAGAACCGATTGCCAGCACCAGCGATACCGTCAGTACCGGGTCCCGGGCAAAAACATTCCACAGGTTTTTCAGTGTTTTCATTTTCTCTTCGTCCTGCCGCCTCCCGGCGCTGTCAGCGCATAGCTTTCCGCTATCAGCGGCCGGATCTCCCCGTCGCTCATGCTGCCGTCCAGCACAACACTGATCCAATGCTGTTTGTTCATGTGATAACCGGGCAGAACCGCCGGATAGACGCGCCGCCAGTGCTCGCCCCACATCGGCTCCGCCTTGACGTTCACCCAGATCCTGTTCTGCCGTTCAAAAATAAAGGCAAATGCTTTGCGGCTGCCGCAATGCCGCATTACCGTCCAGTTCAGGTCGTCAAAGGGATAATCCTCATAGCAGGCCCCCAGCGCCAGACAGGCCGCCACGGCGTCTTCCCGCGTTTTCATGGCACTTTCCCCTTTCCGCCGTGCTTTCATCCGGAACCATTATAGCCGCCGCGCCCCGGCAAGTCAATTTCCCTCTTTTTTCGTTTTCGCAGTGCCCCGGTTCCGGCCGCAGGCCCGGCGGCGGGACGCCGCCGCTGCGGGCAAAGCCCGCAGAAAGCCGCCCCCGAGGGGGCGGCTTGGCCTGCGGCCGGGCTCGGCTCTCTGCCCACCCCGTTTGGGCGCAGAAAGGGGCCGCCACAAGGCGGCCCCTGGCAATGGCCCTATTACTTGAGTACTTCGGGATACAGCCCCTGCCGGGTCAACTCCTCCATCGCAGCCGCCACCTTTTCGTGGTCCTCCCGATATGTAACACCGTACCATTTATTGTGGACCGGCAGCACCGTCACTTCGGCCCTACCCTCCCGCAGGAGGTCCCCGATCATCTCCGGCAGCAGGAATTCGCTTTTCAGCGGGTCTTTCATCTGCTGCAGAAACCGCACGAACCGCGGGGCAAACTCCTCCATCAAAGCCGACGGACAGCCCCAGCAGTTCATGGAAACCGGGGTATCGGGCGCATATTCCTGCTCCGTTTCACGGCTTACATCGGTAATGCGCCCGTCCGCTGTCCAGCCGATTTTCAGCCGCTCATCGATATCGGTCAGCTTCCCGTTTGCATCCACGGTGCAAACGCCGCGCGCCACCGTCCCTTTATCGGAAAGGGTATTCGCCAGCCGGTAGCCCGCCATGCAAAGCTGCAGTTTTCCATTATCCGGGTGCTGTGCAGTCAAAAACCGGTGCAGTTCCTCAAACGGCTCCGGCCCATAGTAATCATCCGCGTTGATCACGGCAAAAGGCTCGTGGAGCAGCCCGGCGCAGCACATCACCGCATGGGCCGTTCCCCACGGTTTTTGCCGTCCCTCGGGAACTGAAAACCCGTCGGGCAGTTCGGTCATCCGCTGGTAAGCATACTCGATGCGGGCTTCGCTGTGCCGGCTGCCGATGCGCTCCTCAAAGATCTCGCGGTTTTCCGGCTTAATAATACAAATCACCCGTCCAAAGCCCGCTTTTGCTGCATCATGAATGGAATAATCAATAATCAGTTCCCCGTGGGGGCCTACCGGCTCGGCCTGCTTCAGCCCACCGTAGCGGCTGCCCAATCCTGCCGCCATGATCACAAGTGCTGGTTTCTGCATACTTTTCTCTCCCTTTTCTGTTGATTCGAGGGGACTTCGCGCGGGGCAATGCATCCCCAGAAGGGTCTTCTCTTCCGCTCTCTACCGCCATTATAGCAAACCGCCCGCCAAAAAGCCACATCAAATTCACTCCACTCTAATATATATACCAGGAAGGGGGACTGTCCATGAATGAAACGCTTTGGGTCCCGTTGGTCGCTGTGCTGGGGCCGCTTCTCGGCTCCGCCGTCGGGGTGCTGCTGCCCAGTCGGAAAAATCTGCTGCCGCGGCTTTTGGCCTTTGCCGCCGGTACCATGCTTACCATCTCGTTCTTGGAGCTGATTCCGGAAAGTATGGCGTACTGCCCGCCTGCCGGATGCTTTGCGGGGCTTGCTGTTGGCGTGCTGGGGGTGCTGGCGCTGCATCTGCTGCTGCCGGAAACACGGCATGACGGCCGCGAGCGCCATACCGCCCTGCTGATGCTGACCGCCATTATGCTGCATAATCTGCCGGAGGGAATCGCCATGGCCTCCGGCAGTGAAGACCGCACCATGCTGCTTATTGCCATCGCGATTGCCACCCACGATATTCCCGAGGGGATCTGCACGGCCGCCCCCTACCTTTACGTCACCGGCAGGCGTGGCCGGGCGTTCTTTCTCTCCCTTTCCACCTGCTTGCCCACGCTGCTGGGCTATGCGCTGGGGCGTCTGCTTTGGCGGGAAATTCCCGCCCCTACCATGGGGATGGTGACAGCCTGCATTGCCGGGCTGATGATCACCATCAGCTGTGAGGAGCTGATCCCCGCCGGTCCCGGGGAAAAGGCGCGCCTTTCCACCATGCCCGCCTTGATGGCCGGCGTGATTCTGGTACTGGTCCTCCGGCAGATCATTGCATAGCCCTTCTTGCCCGATCTCAATATTGGCGCAACCTGGTTGGCCCGCAGGGCCAACCGCCTGCGGCGGTTGCCGCGCTTCGCGCAGGCCCCGGCACAGCCGGGGCGCCCTGCGGGCCCCCCTTCCCCGCTTACCTCCCTTAAGCCGAAAACCGCAGCAGAAGCCACCATAAAAAAGCAGCACCGCAGGGTGCTGCTTTTTGATTATCCAATCATCCGACCGGCGGTCAGTCGTCGTAGACATCCAGCGGGATATCCTCCACCAGCACTTTCATGATGCCGCCGCATACCATTCCCTCGCTTTCCGCCACCTCGCCGGTCATATCAATATCGATGACACGGTAGGTGCCGGTACCGATGATATCCAGCGCGTCCCGCAGGATCGCTCCTTCGCTGCATCCGCCGCCAATACTGCCCACGATACGCCCGTCAGGGTAGACATACATCATGGCGCCCATGCCCCGCGGCGTGGAGCCCTTCGTTTCCACAACCGTCACCAGCGCGACCGGCTCCTGTACCTGCATCAGCGATTCCACTACCGCAAGATCCAGGTCGGAGGTATTGATCATACGGTTGATGCCGCCGTGCAGGCGCTTGTACTCGATGACCTGAGACAGGATGGAAACGGCGATCTCCGCCGGGGAAACCGCCCCGATGGGCAGTCCGATGGGCGTGCAGATACGCCCCAGGCGCTCCTCGTCCAGGCCCTCGCCCTTCAGCATCTCCAGCAGACCGCGCACCCGCCTGCGGGAACCGATCATTCCCAAATAGGCCGGCTCCGTCTGCTTGAAAAGGGTCCGCAGACAGTCGGCATCATGCCGGTGGGCATTTGCAAAGCTGTCGCAGAGGATCTCCCTGGCCAGCGGGAACCGCTCCGCATTGGCAAAGGCCATGCGGTCATCCACTACCGTCACCGCAAAATCGCACCGGGCAGCAAATTCGCACAGGGGCTGGGCAATATGCCCCGCCCCCAGTATGATCAGCCGCTCTCTTGGGGTCAGCGGGTCGATAAAACAGTTGGCGCCCTCGTCCTCATCAAAACCGTATTCCGGGCGGAGAAAGCCATCCGGCTGTTTGCGGCAGCGGCATACGGTGCGGGAAAGCTGGGTCAGATCACCCTGCTGGCCTTTAAAGCAGGTCTTTACGCTGATGGGGCGGCCGTTATGCACCTCCAGCAGCGCAAAATAATAGGAATCACGGATAGACAAAGTATCGTCTCCTCCTTTATTTTCATAATAAAATACCGCTTTTATCATATCATTTTCGTCCCGAACTGTCAATGAAGAGGCATTGCTTAACCACCGGTTCCGTGGTACAATGGTCAGGTAAGTCAAAGGGCTTTACGCTGTCAAGAGGTCCCCCTATTATTATACTTTCCGTATATTTTCATTTTCCGCATATCCTGTTGGTGTTTTTCGGAAAGAAGTCCAGCCAAGATGCCAAAAAACCGATCTCACCTTTCCTATGCCCGGGGAAAGGCTTCATTACCGGGTCTGTGCCGCCATTCTCCACGGGAGCAGGCTGTCGGCCATACAGGAGGAATACTTCCACCCGCTGTTTCTCAAACCCACCGTCCGTCAGCTGCCCGATGAATTGACCCTGCTGACGGAGGGAGAATGAATCACGCTATTGTTCCCATAACGCCTGGTTAACCCATAAAGGAGGAGGCCACCCATGCAACAACTCCCCGCTACCCTGCCGCAGCTGCTGCTGCGCTGGTACGACAATAACCGCCGCCGGCTCCCCTGGCGGGAAGACCCCAGTCCCTACCGCACCTGGATCTCGGAGGTCATGCTGCAGCAGACCCGGGTGGAGGCCGGTATTGCATACTTCGAGCGGTTCACCGACGCCCTGCCGGATATCGCCGCGCTGGCTGCCGTGGAGGAGCAGCAACTGCTGAAGCTGTGGGAGGGGCTTGGCTATTACAGCCGCGCCCGCAACCTGAAAAAAGCCGCCGGCATCCTGATGGAGCAGTACAGCGGGCAGCTCCCTGCTGATTTTGAGGCGCTGAAAAAGCTGCCGGGACTGGGGGAATACTCCGCCGGCGCCATCGCATCCATCGCCTTTGATATCCGAGTGCCCGCCGTGGACGGCAATGTGCTGCGGGTGGCCGCCCGCCTGCTGGACGATGACCGCAATATCGAGGACGCTGCCGTTAAGCGGGAATTCCGCCAGACGGTATGGGAGATCCTGCCCCAACAGCGGGTCGGCGATTTTAATCAGTCGCTGATGGAGCTGGGGGCGCTGATCTGCCTGCCTAACGGCCGTCCCCTGTGCGAATGCTGCCCTGTGGCGGAACTCTGCCGGGCCCGTGCCGCCGGCAGGCAGCAATCGCTGCCCACCCGCCAGAAAAAAGCCGGCCGCCGCCGGGAGCACAAGACCGTCCTGCTGCTCTGCCGGCCCGGCGAAGTACAGATCACCCAGCGCCCCGCCCGGGGGCTGCTGGCCTCGCTGTGGGAATTTCCCACCCTGCCGGGGCAGCACACCGCCTCCGAGGTTGCCGAGTTGTTTTCGGCTCCGCTTTCCGCCGTTACCGCGCTGGGGTCGGCCACCCATATCTTTACCCACATCGAGTGGCAGATGGAGGGCTACTGCGTGGAGCTGCCTGCCAACGCACCGCTGTTCTCCGGCTGCCTGTCCGTCCCGGTCGGGGAGCTTTTTTCCAGTTACCCCATCCCCTCAGCTTATGCCGCTTACCTGAAGGCCCTGCGCTGAATCCTGCTGCCGCGGCGCCTCCCCCGTCCATCCTGCCCAGAAAGGACTTTCCCCACCATGGATAAACTGAACTGCCCCTATTTTTCCCGCTGCGGCGGCTGCCAACTGCTTGACATGACCTACCAAGAGGAGTTGGCCTATAAGCAAAAACTCGCACAGCGGCATCTTTCCCGGTTCGGCCGGGTCCTGCCCATTCTGGGCGCCGACCGTCCCTGCCACTACCGCAATAAGGTGGAGGCCGCCTTTGGCCTGGATCGCTCCCGGCGTGTCATCTCCGGCACCTACCAACAGGGCAGCCACCGCATTGTCAATATTGACCACTGCCTGAATGAGGACGAGGTCGCTACCTCCATTATCGTCACCATCCGCAGGCTGCTGCCGGACTTTCGGCTGCTCCCCTACGATGAGGACGCCCGCACCGGCTTTTTGCGGCACGTGCTGGTGCGCCGCGGCGTTCACACCGGGCAGATCATGGTGGTGCTGGTCACCGCCACCCCCGTTTTTCCCTCCCGTTCTAACTTCATCAAGGCGCTGCTGCGGGAGCATCCGCAGATCACCACCATCGTACAAAATATCAACAGCCGCAAAACCAGCGTTCTGTTGGGCGACCGGGAACAGGTCCTGTACGGTCCCGGTTCTATCCGCGATATCCTTTGCGGCAAAACTTTCTGCATCTCTCCCCGCTCGTTCTACCAAATCAATCCCGCCCAGACCGAGGTGCTGTACCGGTGCGCTATCGAGGCCGCCGGACTGACCGGCCGGGAACGGGTGCTGGACGCCTACTGCGGCATCGGCACCATCGGCATTCTTGCCGCCGAGGGAGCCGGAGAGGTCATCGGGGTGGAACAGAATCCCGCCGCCGTACGGGATGCCATCCGCAACGCCCGGCTGAATGGGGTCAAAAACATCCGCTTTGTTGCCGCAGACGCTACCGCCTGGATGCAGGCCGCCGCTGAGGATCACCTCCCGCTGGATGTCCTGATGATGGACCCTCCCCGCAGCGGCAGCACACCGGAATTTCTGGCCGCCGCAGCAAGGCTTTCCCCCCGCCGCATCGTCTATATCAGCTGCTGCCCGGAAACCCAGGCCAGGGATCTGGCTCTGCTGCAAAAAAGCGGCTACCGCGTCACCCTGATCCAGCCGGTGGATATGTTCCCGCATACTGAGCATGTCGAGACGGTATGTCTTTTGTCCAAACTTCCAGCAAAGCAGCAATGACAGCCGAACGCAAAATGGATGCTCTGGATTGGACAGCCGCTGAAAGCAAAGCGGCCTATGAGGAGCTCCCGGTTTGAAATTCAGCGACCTGTATATCGCACCGACGAATCAGAAATGCAGCTTTGTTTGTCTGAGAAAATTTATCAGGCCCCGGTCCGAGCATCTCGAGCGATCGCAGCATCCGCCGGGGAAGAAAACGCCAGCAAAGGCGCAAAAAAGGCATCTTCAACTTTTTGTTCTGCAAACGTAAAAAGCCGAAGAAATCCTTCATGGAAGGAGTTCCTTCGGCTTTTTTATTGTATCGCTTTATTTTTTCTCCGCGGACAAGGAGCAATATGACCGCCAGCGGCCGCAGTAGAATTGCCGCCGAACAGGCTGCAGCAGCTTTGTCCGGCGGCGGTCATTCGTCCCCGACCCCTCGGCGCGCATGGTTGCCGCCGCGGGTTTTTATCTCACTTTTTGGCCCGGCTTTTATCAATCGCGCGGGTCAGCAATACCGCAATGAGCACCGCGACCATCGCTGCGATCCCGATGATGCCCCAATCGGAAAGGCCCTGCCGCTCCTTCGGCGTCTCCATGGCATCCGCCGGGGTATCCACCGCGGCCTGACCCTCCTCTACGGCCACCAGATCCCCGTAGTCGGCATATTTTTCGGCCAGCGCCGCCATGCTCTCTTTTTCCACCTTTACCACTACGCGGAAGTCCTTTTGCTCTTCCCCGTAGCCGCCGCTGCTGCCCCAACCGATGCTGACGGAGACCAGTCCCGGCTCCCCGTTTTCCACATCCGCGGCAATAACATCCCGCACCGCTTCCAGTTCGGCATGGGAATAGCGCCCGGGAAAGAATGTCAGCGTATCCCCGTCGGTCAGGGATTCCCGGATCGCCTTTTGACGGGCTTCGGTATTATCGGTCAGCAAAATGGCCAGACACTGCGTTTCGGTATTGTAAAAGACGCCGGTCACGTCCTCCGGGTAACCATCCTGTTCCCAGCGGGTGAACAGCTCGTACCCGGTAAGGGCCAAAGCGGGGACCGCCAGCAGCAGTACTGTCAGCACGGCCAGCAACAGGGCTATCGTTTTTTTCATAGGGGTCTCTCCTTTACTTGATGCAAAATTGCTGCAGATAACCGGTGCAGCCGGCACGGATCTCCCGATAGGCCTTTTCAAAATCGCCGGTGTACCAGGGGTCGGCGATATCATGGGGGTCGTCGGTATAATCCAGCAGCAGACGGATCTTCCCGGCCGGGTCCCCGCCGTTCAGGCGCAGAATGCCCCGGCGGTTGCGTTCCTCCATGCACAGGATATCATCAAACTCCTCGTAATCTGCCCGGGAAAAGCGCCGGGCTTCGTGCCTTTCCGGCCGGATACCATGGGCCAGCAGCACCGCTGCCGCCCGCCGGTCCAGAGGATTTCCCTCCTCCTCGCCGCTGACGCCGCAGCTGTCCGCCCACAGGGATTCCCCCCAACCGATGGAATATGCCATCGCCCGCAGCAGAATCGCCGCCATGGGGCTGCGGCAGATATTGCCGTGGCAAACAAAAAGTACTTGTCTCATCCTTTCGTATTCCTTCACAAGTGTTCAAATCCCTTGATTTCAAGGGGTTTTCTGCGTGTTGGTTTTTGGAAAAGATTTATATCTGTTTATAAATCTACGC
>SFLS01000002.1 GCA_004554485.1 Oscillospiraceae bacterium
TTGTGCCTGCGCCTGCGGGAGCTGGGAATGACAATGCCCGGCGGGCTGATCGCCATTTCCCCATGGACCGATCTTACCTGCTCCGGAGAGAGCTTTATCACCAACCGGGAGAACGATCCTTCCCTGACCGCGGAGCTGCTGCGGTTCTATGCCGGCTGCTACACCTCCGGTGGCCATTCCGAAAAGGAGCCGATGATCTCCCCCCTCTACGGGGACCTGACCGGGCTGCCGCCCTCCCTGCTGTTTGCCGGCGGGGATGAGCTCCTGCTGGACGATACCCGCCGCCTGCACCAAAAGCTGCAGCAGTGCGGCTGCCGCAGCCGCATGATCGTCGCGCCGGAGCGCTGGCACGCCTATGTGCTGTACTATCTTAATGAAAATATGTCGGACTTTGAGGAGATGGACCAATTCCTCAGCCGGGTGATGGGAGGGGAGCGCAAGCTGCGCTGGATGCGGCTGGATAACGCCGCCAAGATCTACCCGGCGGCCCGCCGCCGCAACTGGAACAATCTGTTCCGGCTTTCCGCCACCCTTACCGAGCCGGTAGATGTCCCGCTGCTGCAGACGGCGCTGGACGTCACGGTGCGCCGGTTCCCCTCCATCGCGGTGCGGCTGCGCCGGGGGGTCTTCTGGTACTACCTGGAGCAGATCCCGGCAGCGCCGCCTGTTCAGCCTGAAAAAAGCTATCCGCTGGTGCATATGCCCTTTGACGATATCCGCCGGTGCGCCTTCCGGGTGCTGGTGTACCGCGACCGCGTCGCCGTGGAGTTTTTCCATGCACTGACCGACGGCACCGGCGGGCTGATCTTCCTGAAAACGCTGCTGGCGGAGTATCTCTGCCGCAAAACAGGGGTGGAGATCCCCCCCACCGACGGGGTGCTGCGTCGCATGGACCCGCCCCGCGAGGAGGAGCTGGAGGACAGCTTTCTGCGGTACGCGGGACAGGTGCCGGCCAGCCGCCGGGAGGCGACCGCCTATCATCTAAGTGGGACGCCGGAGCCGGACGGCTTTTTGCACCTGACCACACTGATGGTGCCGGCCGCCGCCATGAAGGAGACGGCGAAACGCCACGGCGTTACGGTGACGGAACTGCTGTGCGCCGCCATGATGAAGGCGATCCTGAACCTGCAGGCGGAAAAAGTGCCGAACCGCCGCCACCGCCGACCGGTCAAGGTGCTGGTGCCGGTGAACCTGCGCGGCATTTTCCCCAGCAGTACCCTGCGCAATTTTGCCCAGTACGTCACGCCGGAGGCCGACCCCAAAATGGGGGATTTTACGCTGGAGGAGCTGTGCCGGCTGGTGCACCACCGTATGGGGCTGGAGGTAGGCCCCAAGCAGATGAGCGCCCGCATCGCCACCAACGTCAACAGCGAGCGCTCCCCCGTGCTCAAGGTCATGCCGCTGTTCATCAAAAATATCGCCATGAAAGCGGTGTTTGACGCGGTAGGGGAATGCAAGGCCTGCCTGTGCCTTTCCAACCTGGGGGCCGTGCAGCTGCCGCAGGAAATGCGCCCGTTCATCCGCCGGATGGATTTTATCATCGGGGTGCAGGCCAGGGCGCCGCACAACTGCGGTGTAATTACCTACGGCGACACCGTCTATATCAACATGATCCGCAATATCCGGGAGCCGGAGCTGGAACGGCATTTCTACGAGGTGCTGCACCGGCTGGGGCTGCCCGTCCGGGTGGAAAGCAACCAGCCGTAATAGGACGGAATACCGAAAAAGGAGATAATCCATGTATTGTGTGAAATGCGGAGTGGAGCTGGGCGACAGCGAAACAAAATGCCCCCTGTGCGGGACTCCGGTGTTTCATCCGGAAATGGGGCCGCCTGACGGGGAACGGCCGTTCCCGGCGGAGCACCGGCATACCGCCCGGGAGGTCAACCGCTCCGGCGCGCTTTTTGTGGTTACGGTGTTTACCCTGCTGCCCATTGTCATCTGCCTGCTGTGCGACTGGCGCATCAACGGCAGAGTGGTCTGGTCGGGCTACGTGACCGGCGCGCTGCTGCTGGCCTATGTCATTATCGTGCTGCCCCTGTGGTTTTGCCGGGGCAACCCGGTCATCTTTGTGCCGGTGGATTTTGCGGCGGCGGGGCTGTATCTGCTGTATATCGATCTTTTCACCGGAGGGCACTGGTTCCTTTCCTTCGCCTTTCCGGTGCTGGGAGCGGCCGGGCTCATCGTGACCGCCATGGTGACGCTGCTGCGCTATCTGCCGGGGTCCGGCCTGTTTGTGTTCGGCGGCGGGTTTATCCTGTTCGGCGGGCTTTCGGTGCTGGTGGAATTTCTCATCAACCTGACCTTCCGGCTCCACCGGACCTTTTTCTGGTCCTTTTATCCGCTGGCGGCGGGTCTGCTGCTGGGCGGGATGCTCATCGTCATCGGCTGCTGCCGTCCGCTGCGGGAATCGCTGCATAAAAAGTTCTTCCTGTAACGCAACGCCCCGCAGGGGCAGGAGGGTGCCATGAATCTGCTTCACATGAAATACGCCGTTACCGTGGCGGAGACCGGCTCCATCAACCGGGCGGCGGAAAAGCTGTTTGTCGGCCAGCCGAACCTCAGCCGCGCCATCAAGGAGCTGGAGGGCAGCCTGGGTGTCACGCTCTTTGAGCGCAGCGCCAGGGGAATGGTGCCGACGCCGCAGGGGGACGTTTTTCTGCGGTATGCCAAGGCGATCCTGCAGCAGATGGACGAGGTGGAGCGGATGTTCACCCAAGGCGCCGCCCACAAAAAGCGCTTTTCCCTTTCGGCGCCGCGCACCAGCTATGTTTCGGAAGCGTTTGCCCGCTTTTCCCGGGGCCTGGCGCCGCAGGAGGAGTTCGAGGCCTTTTACAGGGAGACCAACGCCATGCGCACGCTGACCAACGTGCTGCAGGAGGAGTATAAGCTGGGGATCCTGCGGTATGCCGAGGATTATGACCGCTACTATAAAGAGCTGTTTGAAGAAAAGGGCCTGTGCTGCGAGCCGGTGGCGGAGTTCCGCTACGAGCTGCTGATGAGCGAAGCGTGCCCGCTGGCGCAAAAGGAGAGGATCGCCTGCGAGGACCTGAAGGACTACATCCAGGTTGCCTACGCCGACCCGTATGCGCCGTCGCTGCCGGCTTCCGAAGCACGCAAGGAGCAGCCGCCGCAGGAGGTTGGCCGCCGGATCTACGTCTTTGAACGCGCCAGCCGGTTCGAGCTGCTTTCCTGCAACCCCCGGGCCTTTATGTGGGTCTCGCCGGTCCCCCGGGAGCTGCTGCGCCGCTATTCGCTGGTGCACCGCCCCTGTGCGGATAGTTACCGCAAATACCGGGACGTGCTGATTTACCGCCGGGGCTACACCCTTTCGGAGCTGGACCGGCAGTTTATCGACGAGCTGATCGCCACCCGGCGGGAGCTACCGGAAAACTGGGGCGAACCGGAGACCCCATAAAAAAGCAAAGCGTCTGCCGCAGCAGACGCTTTTTTATATATGATATATCGATAACTACAATACCGATATTACAACAAAGCAATTCCCCCGCCGTTTGCGGCATGATAAAATAAGGGTGAAAAAACAAAAAACAGGGGAAGGGACAGCAATGAACACCAAAGAGATCAAACGCGCCACCATCGGCCGGCTGCCGCAGTATCTGAAATATATCAGCTCGCTGCCACAGGAGATCAGCACCGTTTCGGCGACGGGCATCGCCAAGGCGCTGGACCTGGGCGAGGTACAGGTACGCAAGGACCTGGGTACGGTATGCGGCGCCGGACGGCCCCGGGTGGGGTACGACCGCCGGGAGCTGACCGCCTGCCTGGAGGACTGTCTGGGCGGCAGTCCCGCTGCGGCGGTCATCGTGGGCGCCGGCAAGCTGGGCCGCGCCCTGCTGGAGTACGGCGGCTTTTCGGAATACGGCACCAACATTTTGGCGGCCTTTGACCTGAATATCCCGCCGGCGGGCGGCATCCCCGGCCAAAAGCCGGTACTGCCCATGTCGGAACTGGCGGATTTCTGCGCGGCGCACCGGGTCAGCATCGGCATCGTCACCGTCCCCAAGGAGGCCGCCCAGGCAGTGACCGACGTGCTGTACCGCAGCGGGGTGCGGGCCTTCTGGTGCTTTGCGCCCTGCCGCCTGCAGCTGCCGCCGGACGCCGTCATCCAATACGAAAACCTGGCGCTTTCGCTGGCACACCTGAAAGCGCGGCTGGCGTGACCCTCAAGGAGGAATTCTGCCCGGCCACGCCGGCAAAGGGTTTGAACGAAAGACCCGCTCCCGCGGCTGCACCGGCGGGGCGGGCTGCCTGGCGTAAGCCCCGCAGCCGTGCCAAGGTGGATCAATACGGCAAGGAAGCCAACCATAAAACCATTACAGAAGCCCTTGCTGTCCCGGAACCGTAAAAACATCACGATAAACGCAGGGTGCGCCGTCCGTGGGGGGACGGCGCACCCTGCGTTTTATGCTGTACCGATAAAAGCGTTACACCCTGCGCTGCAGCGCGGCGGCAATAGAACGGGCCGCCTCCTGCGTCAGGTGAGTGGCGGCAGTGAATTCCTCCGACTGGATGCGGCGGAACATCCCTACCACCCCGATGGCATGCCGCACCTCTCCCATTGGGTCGGTGACCGGCGCCGCGACGGCCCGCAGGCCGATGCGGTGCTCGCCGTCCTCGATGGCGCAGCCATGCTCCCGCGTAAGGGCGGCGTCCGCCGTCAGCTGCTCGGCGGTAATGTGGGTGTGGGGGGTATAGGCGGTCAGTCCGGCACGGCACTGCCGGCGCAGCAGGGCTTCATTCCAGGCCAGAAAAACCTTGCCCTGCGCGGTACAGTGCAGCGGCAGGCGGGTGCCCGGCGCCAACGCCACCCGCAGGGGATTGGAGGCTTCCGCCACTTCCAGCAGCAGCGTCTCACTGCCGTCCAGCGCCGCCAGGAAGGCCGTTTCACCCGTCCGGTTGGCCAGGTTCTGCAAAAAGGGCCGGCACACCGAGGTGATACTCCGGCTGCTGCTGGCGGCGCAGCCCAGCTCAAACAGATGCAGCCCCAGTCCGTACCGGCCGTCCAGCGCCGACTGCTCCACCAGGCCGGTCTGCCGCAGCGTGGAAATGATCCCGTGCAGCGTGCTTTTGGGCAGCTGAGTGCGGCGGGCCAGCTCCCGCAGCGGCATCGGGTCTTCCGCCGCCGCCAGCGTCTCCAGAATTTTTACCGCTTTTTCGATGGATTGCACCCGTCCTCCGGCCTCCTGCATGACTGTTCCCGTCCTTTCCGTTTGTTTTTTTGCAGAATAATGATGATATCATTATACCGCGGAAAACCAAAAGAAACAACCCCGCTGTTCGCCATCGGCGAAAAATTATTCGGCAATGCAAAACGAGCAAAATAGACCCGGCCATCCTGGGACAGCCGGGCACCGGGGAGAAAGAACATCGATCAGGCGGCAGCCTTTTCGGTTACGACGGAATGGGCGGTAAGGGTGTTGAACTGCTCTTCGGTCAGCTCGGTGTGATAGAACAGCTTAAAGTATTCGGCCACCGCGGGATACAGGTCGTAATCGGCCGCCTCGGGGTACAGGATCTTCGCCATCCACATCATACCCAGCAGGCGCTGTACACTGGGGGGGAAGCCCATCCAGTTGTAGGGACCGTTGGGGACTTCGTAGTAATTGCCTTCCTTGATGGCGGTCACGTTCTGCCAGGCAGCGTCGTCGCCGACTGTTTCATAGATGCTGTCAGGGGCAAACAGGATCACATCGGGGTTCCAGGCCAGGATCTGTTCCAGGTCGACTTCGTTGCCGCTGCCCTTGGAGGAGGGCGATTCCACGACGGCAAGATTGTTGGAAAGCAGGTCGATGACCTCGGCGTGGTAGGAGCCTTGGGCAATGACGTTCTGACCCTTATCACCCAGGCAGTACAGCAGGTTCGCCTTTTCTACGCTGCCGGCAATCTCCTTGGTGCGGGTAAGGATGCCGTCGCAGTATTCGGCCAGGGCGTTGCCCTCGGTCTCCTTGCCCAGCAGAGCGCCCAGCGCGCGGTAGGTGTCGCCCATGGTGGCGGTGTAGCAATCAATGTGGACAAAGGGGATACCGGTCTGCTCCTGCAGGGCGTTCAGGTCGTCGGCCATGCCGTCCTTCTGCTCGCCGACGTCAATTACCACCTGCGCGCCGGATTGCAGCAGCGTTTCCAGGTTCAGCTCGCCCTTGCCGCCGTACAGCTGGCCCAGCAGGGGCAGGGTGTAATACTCACCGGGGATCAGGTCCTTGGCCTCCTGGCTCCATTCGTTGGCAATGCCCACCATCATCTCAGGGGCGATGGCGAATACCACGATCTGGGCCAGAGGACCGGAAATGGCGATCTTGGTCAGGTCGGTGGGCAGGGTGACTTCCCGGCCCAGCGAATCGGTAAAGGTGCGGGTGGTCGGTTGCTCGTTTGTCTGGGGTTCGGTGTTCTGTCCGCAGCCGGTCAGCGCCAGGGCGGCGATCATCATGACGGCCAGCAGAATGGAAAGTGCCTTTTTCATCTGTTATAGTTCCTCCTTGCGTGATGTTTTAGTTTCTGTTTATGGAATCGGGGAGATCCCCGGTCTCCAACGTGATAAAGCCCATTTCCTTGGGCTGGGGCAGATACCAGGGGAAATCCTGTCTGCCGGTGGGGGTCAGCCGGGCGCGCACGGCCTCCTCGGTGACGGCCGCCCCGCTGTTTTCGTAGATCTCAAAAAAGCGGCAGGCGTCCCGCAGGCTGCGGAAGGGCTGCCCCATCTCCAGCGTCAGCTTTTCGCAGCGGCAGGGGATTTCCAGCTCCTTCAGCAGCGCCAGCGTATCGGCGTAGCTGCGGCGGTTCATCTTCTTCCGCCCCAGCGAAAAGCGGTGCTCGCTCCAGCCCTTCTGGATGATGATCACCCGGCCCCGGCACTGCGCCCGGGCCAGCCGCAGCGTTTCCTCCGCCGTGCCGAAAAAGCAGAACACCATGGCGTCATAGGGTTCCCGGGGCGGCAGATTTTCGATCTCCCCGCACAACGGGGTGATATTCTGCGGGCCGCCGGCGGCGATATTCCGCTCCAGCACCGCCAGCGCCTCGGCGCTGCGATCCACGGCGGTGATCTGCCGGCAGTAGGGGGCCAGCCGCAGGCTGAGGTACCCCAGGCCGCAGCCGGCGTCGCACACACGGGCGTGTTCGGGCAGCTCCCGGGCAATGCGCGCCGCCAGCAGGCGGTGGTAGTCGCTCTGCTCGCTGGCGTCCCGCAAAAACCGGATCATATCTTCGTTCCAGCAGAACATGGCGGGTCCTCCTTCAGCAGCGGTACAATCAGCCGGCCTTCTTCGGTATCCGCCAGCCGGGTGGCAATACCGTAAAGGGTCTGCAGCAGCGCCGGGGTAATGACCTCGCGGGGGGCGCCGTCGGCCAGGATGACCCCGTCGTGCAGCGCCAGGATGCGGTCGGCAAACAGCAGCGCCTGCTGGGGGTTGTGGCTGGAAAGCAGGATCATATACCCCTGCCGGGCCAGCGCCTGCACCCGCTGCATCACGCGCAGCTGGTTGCCGTAGTCCAGGCTACTGGTCGGCTCGTCCATAATCAGCAGCCGGGTCCCCTGGGCCAGCGCCCGGGCGATCAGCACCAGCTGCTGCTCCCCGCCGGAAAGGCGGGTAAAGCTGCGGCGCTCCATGCCGGCAATCCCCATCTGCGCCAGCGCGCCGCGGGCGGCGGCGGTCTCTGCCTCGCCGGGGGAACGCAGTCCCCGCACCCGGTGGGTGGTGCCCATCAGCACCATTTCCAGCACGGTGTAGTGAAAGGTGTGGGTATGCGTCTGGGGGATATAGGCCACCCGCCCGGCGATCTCCCGGGGCTGCATGGCGCCAACCTCCCGCCCCTCGATCCGGATCGAGCCGCGGTAGCCGTTTAAAAGGCCCAGCAGGCAGCGGAACAGGGTGCTTTTGCCGGCGCCGTTGGGCCCCAGTACGGCGATCAGCTCTCCCTGCCGGGCGGAAAAATTCACCCCGTGCAGGATCTCGTTTTTACCATAGGAAAAGCGGACGTCCTCCGCCGAAAGTACGGGAGTCATGCGCCGCCTCCTTTCTGACTCATCAGGTAGATGAAAAACGGCGCGCCGATAAAGGCGGTCAGGATGCCGATGGGGATCTCGACGGCCAGCAGGTTGCGGGAAATATTATCCACCACCAGCAAAAAGGCGGCCCCGAACAGCATGGTGGCCGGCAGCAGGCGGCGGTAATCGTTGCCGATGTACCGGCGGCAGAGATGGGGGATCACCAGACCCACCCAGCCGATGAGGCCGCTGACCGCCACCGAAGCGGCGGTGATCAGGGTGGAACAGACCACAACAATGAGCCGCAGCAAAGCGGTATTGACGCCCAGCGCGCGGGCCTCCTCCTCCCCCAGCGTCAGTAGGTTCAGCCGCCAGCGCAGGCACAGCAGTGGGAGCAGCCCCAGCGCCATCGGCAGCAGGGCAAAGGCGATCTCATACCCGCGGGTGCCGGAAAGGCTGCCCATCAGCCAGTAGGTGATTTCCGGCAGCTTGCTGCCGGGGTCTGCCACCAGCTTGATATAGGAGGTCCCCGCCGAAAACAGCGAACTGACCATAATGCCCGCCAGGATCAGGGTTACCGTCTTTTGCCCGGGGGCGCGCTGCCCGATTACAAAAACCAGCAGCACCGTCAGCAGGCTGAAGCCAAAGGCGGAAAGGGTGATCATCGCCGAGGAAGCGCCGTACAGGATAGCCAGCGCCGCGCCGAAGCAGGCGCCGGTGGAAGCGCCCAACAGGTCGGGCGCCGCCATGGGGTTCTGAAAAACACCCTGATAGCAGGCCCCGGCGGTGGAAAGGCAGCAGCCCACCAGGCAGGCCATCAGGATACGGGGCAGCCGGATATTCAGTACGATGGTCTCCATCACCGGCGTCCAGATGACCGGAACGGCAAACAGCCGCTCGACCGAAAAGCCAAAGGGCCGGCCGGCCCAATTTACCACGGCGCTCAGGGCGCGCTGCAGCCCCTCCGCCAGCATGGCCAGCAGCTGCAGCGGGGAAATACCGTACCGCCCCAGAAAAAAGGAACCGAAAAAAACCGCCAGCAGCAGGAGGACCAGCGCCCACAGGCGGGCAGCGCCCCCGGCGGAAAGACCGGTATTGTGTTTTGCGGCAGATGCTTTCATGCGTATTACCCCGATTATCTAAAAGAAGAATAATGGTAGAAATAATTATAGCCTCCGCGCAGGGCGGAGGCAAGAATGACTGTTCGTTATAGCGGAAAGATTGTTCGGCATAAAGGAATAAAGGAGCCGTCCGGTCGGGACGTTATTTCTGTGCCGGCCGGAAGGAGGCTTTGCCGTAGAAAAAGAGCGCCAGCGCCCCGGGGCCGACGTGGGAGCCGGTCATCGGTTCGTAGCAGGCCGTCAGGATCTTTCTGGGCGGATGATTGCGCTGCAGCAGCCGGGCCAGTTCTTCGGCCTCCTGCGGGCAGTCGGCGTGGACGATGGCGACGGTTTCGTTTTCGGCATCCTCGATATACCGGTCGTACTGCTCCGCCAGGACCTCGATCGATTTTTTTCGGCCCCGCACCTGGGCAAAGCAGACGATCTGCCCCTGGGGGTCGCCCTTCAGAATCGGCTTGATCTGCAGCACCGTCCCCACGGCGGCCTTCAGGTTGCTGATCCGTCCCGAGCGGCGCAGGTAGCGCAGGTCCTCCACCGTAAAGACCTGGCACATCCGGTGGCGCTCCTCCAGCAGCCGGTCGGCGGCGGTATCCAGGTCAATGCCCGCCGTGCGGTATTCGGCAGCCTTCAGCACCTGCAGCCCCTCCCCCAGCGAAGCGGACAGGGTATCCACCAGCCGCAGCTTTCGCTGGGGGAATTCCTCCTGCAGCTGTGCGGCGGCCATCCGGGCCGAGGCGTAGGAGCCGCTGATGCCGGAGGACATCCCCACGAACAGGATATCCCGTCCCGCCGCCAGCAACGGGGCAAAGCAGTCGAGGTAGCGCTGCGGCGTCAGCTGGGAGGTGGTCACGGGGGTACCGCGGCGCATCCCGTCGTAAAAGGCTTTGGCGTCAAACTGTTCGGTGTCGGTGCAGCGGGTCTCCTGCCCGTCTATATAAAAGGAAAAAGGAATCACGCCGATCCCCTGCTGCCGCAGCAGCGCGACATCCAGGTTGGCGGAAGTATCGGTGATGATCTCGTACATAGCGGGATCCCTCCTTGTAATCTAATATCACATATTAGATTACATCATTTTATACACTGTGTCAAGACGGGAGAATCATCGGCAATCTTGCGGGCAGCGGCGCCGCATGGTATAATACGGAAAAAGGCAGGTGTATTCTGTTGAGCTACGATAAGCAACTGGTCGCGGGCAAGCTGCGCCGCTGGGAGCGCTATCTCAATCGCTTCCGGCTCCCCGCGTGGGAGGAGATCCCCGATATCGGCCTGTATATGGAGCAGGTCGTCACCCTGCTGCGGGAATATCTTGACTATCTCCCCCCGGAGCTGAAGGAGGAGGAAGCGGTCACGGCGGCCGCCATCAATAACTACGTCCGCACCCGGGTCATGCCCGGCCCGCAGAAAAAGAGATATTACCGTGTTCACCTGGCATATCTCATCATGATCTGCACCCTCAAGCAGGGGCTCAGCATCTCGCTGGTGCAAAAGCTCCTCCCCGTCGGCCTCCCGCCGGAGGAAGTGCGGCGCATTTACAGCCAGTATGCCGAGCGTCACCGCGTGACCGCCCAATACTTTACCCAGCAGGTGCGTGCCGCCGCGGCGCTGTTCCTGGATCTCGAGCCGGAATCGGCGCTGACCACCGACCGGGTGGAGGACCTGATCGCCTCCGCCGCGATGCTGGGCGGGTTTTCGCGGCTGCTGGCGGAAAAACTGCTGCTGCTGGAAGGCCGCACGGTGGCAAACGGCGGCAGCCTGGAATTGCTGAAGTAACGGCTGCTTTGCGGGGCCCTGCGCAAAAATGAGCCGCGCGGCCCCGCCCATTCAGCCGGTATTATTCTGTCATCAAAAAAATTTTTTGCCGTTCATGCAACCAAACCGCGCAAAATGTTGTCTATAGGGGTGAGGACGTATGGGGCAGGAAAGGAGCGCCCGATGGAGGATGAAAAGATCCTGGACCTCTACTGGCAGCGCAGCCAGCAGGCCATTTCTGAAACTTCCTTAAAATACGGGGCATACTGTATGCGGGTATCCATGAATATTTTGGAGAACCGGCAGGACAGCGAGGAAAACGTCAGCGATACCTACCTGCACGCCTGGAACGCCATACCGCCGCAGCGCCCGCGGGTGCTGGCCGCGTTTCTCGGCAAGCTGGCCCGGAATCTCGCCCTCAACCGGTACAAGGCCCGCCATACCCAAAAACGGGGCGGCGATGCCCTGACCCTTTCGCTGGAGGAACTGGCGGAATGTCTCCCCGGCGGCTCCCAGCCGCTGCAGCAAGCGGAGGTCTCGGCGTTTTCCCGCTGCCTCAGCGATTTTCTGTGGCAGCAGGGGGAGGAAGCGCGCCGCGTCTTTATCTGGCGGTATTTTTACTGCGAACCGGTAGCGGATATCGCCCGGCGGTTCGGCGTCAGCGAAAGCAAGGTCAAATCCATGCTGCTGCGCACCCGCGGCAAGCTGCGCCGGTATCTGGAAAGCGAGGGATGGGCCCATGAAACATGAATCATTGGCGGCGGCTGTTACCGGCATCGATGACGCCCTGCTGGAGGACGCCCTGCAGGCTCCCTCGGCCGCCCGCGTCCCCCGCCGGAAGGTCTGGTATGCCGCCGCAGGACTGATCCTTGTGTTCTGCGCGGCGCTGCTGTGGCAGATGGCGGCCTTCCCCCGCATCATGCTGGAGGGCGCCGCGGTCGGCCGGCAGCCGGTTGCGGTCGTCCGGCCGCCGGAATCCCGGGAGCTGGGGCCGGCCGTGCAGACGGCGCAGGCGGCGCAGGAGCTGCGGGTGCAGCTGTCAGTTTCCTGCCCCCGCCGGGTCGAACTCACCGTTTCGGCGGGCGAGCTTCAGGTCCTGTCCGGGGAAAGCCCGGTGTACCGGGGGAACGCGTACAGCGGCAGCGGCAGCGCGCTTTCTGTCCTTTGGGTCATTGCCGGGGCCCGGCCGGATGCCGTCTACCGCATGACCGTCAACGAAAAAGTCTTGGCCCTTTCCTGTGATGAACAGGGGACCTGGACCATCCGGCAGCAATAAAAAAGCCAAAAAAGAAAAAGAACAGGAGAATGTAAAAATGAAAAAGCTTTTGTGTGTTATTCTGGCAGCCGTTATGGTTCTGTCACTGGCCGCGTGCAGCGGCAGCAACAATCCCGCCGGCGGCAACGGCGGCGTGGAGATCGCCGACTCCCTGGCGCTGCTCACCACGGTGTGGGACAGCTATACGGAGGATGAAAAGTTCCCCGCGGCCGGCGGCGACTATGAAAACAACGTCATGGATGGCCCCGGCGGCATTGATATCAGCACGCTGGAGGCTGACGAGCTGGATTACCTGCTGGCGCTCAACGCCGAGGGCGCGGCGCTCATCGATGACGCCGCTTCCCTGACGCACATGATGAATGCCAACACCTTCACCTGCGGCGCCTTCCGTGCCCAAAAGGCGGAGGATGTTGAAACGCTGGCCAAGTCCCTGCGGGATAACATCCAGCAAAGGCAGTGGATGTGCGGCTTCCCGGACAAGCTGGTCATCTTCACGCTGGACCGTTACGTCGTTTCGGTGTTCGGCAAGGAGGAGATCACCAATACCTTCCGTGATAAGCTGACGGCCTGCTATCCGTCCGCTGTCATCGCCTACGAGGAAGCCATTGTGTAAGACGGCAGAGAGGAGCTGCGCATGCTGTTTTCTAGCATCCCGTTTCTTTATTATTTCCTGCCTGCCGTACTGCTGGCCTATTTTGCGGCGCCCCGCCGGGCCAAAAACGCCGTGCTGCTGCTGTTCAGCCTGCTGTTCTACGCCTGGGGCGAGCCCAAATATATCGTCTTTATGGTGGCCTCTATTCTGCAGGGGTACTGTTTTGGGCGGCTGCTGGAAAAATATCATGCCGACAAAAGGCGGTCAAAGCTTTGTTTGACCGCCTCTGTCCTGTTCAGCCTTTTGCTGCTGGGCTACTGCAAATACGCCGATTTTTTCCTGGAAAGCTTCAATGCCGTTACCGGGCTTTCGGTCCCGCTGCTGCGGGTGACGCTGCCCATCGGCATCAGCTTTTACACCTTCCAGATCCTCAGCTATGTGGTGGATGTTTACCGCGGGACGGTCAGGGCACAGCGCAATTTCATCAATCTGGCGGCCTATATCGCCATGTTCCCGCAGCTCATCGCCGGGCCCATTGTGCGCTATGCCGATATTGAACCGCAGCTTACCGAACGGCGGCACAGCCTGCGGCAGGCGGCAGCGGGGGCGCAGCGGTTTGTGCTGGGCCTTGCCAAAAAGGTGCTGCTGGCCAATGTGCTGTATCAGCTCATCACCGTCTACAAGCAAAGCAGCCAGCCCTCGGTGCTGTTCACCTGGATGTATGCTGTGGCCTACACGCTGCACATCTACTTCGATTTTTCCGGGTACAGCGATATGGCCATCGGCCTGGGGCAGATCTTCGGCTTTCGCTTTGCCGAAAACTTCAATTATCCCTATATCTCCCGCAGCATCACCGAATTCTGGCGCCGCTGGCACATGAGCCTCGGCACCTGGTTCCGGGATTACGTCTATATCCCGCTGGGCGGCAACCGGGTCCCGGCGGGGCGGCGCTTTTTCAATATCCTTGTGGTATGGATGCTGACGGGGCTCTGGCACGGCGCGGCCTGGAACTTTGTGCTGTGGGGGCTGTTTTTTGCCCTGCTGCTGCTGGTGGAAAAGGCCTTCCTGCTGGGATGGCTGCAAAACGCCGGCGCCCTCAGCCATGTTTACACCCTGCTGCTGGTGGTGCTCAGCTTTGTGATCTTTGACGCGGGCAGCATCCCGGAGGCGTTCAGCCGTCTGGGGGCTCTGTTCGGCGCGGGCGGTCTGCCCTTCGCCACGGCGGAGACCCTCTACTACCTGCGCAGCTTTGCCGTTGTTTTTGCCGTCGCCGTCATCGGCGCTACGCCGCTGCCGGCCCGCCTGGCAGCCCGTCTGACAGACGGCGGCATGGGCAGCCGGGTGATGACGGTGGCGTCGCCCCTCGTGCTGGCGGCGCTGCTGGCGGTCATCACCGCCTATCTGGTGGATGGCTCCTTCAACCCGTTTCTCTATTTTCGCTTTTAAGGAGGGACCCCGATGAAAACCGAAAAAAAAGACCTCGTCACGCTGGTCGTCCTGGGTCTCTTCCTGCTGGGATTTTCGCTTTGGGCGCTGTTCAAGCCGGCGGATGCCGCTTCGGAAAGCGAGCGCCGGGCGCTGGCCCAGCTGCCGCAATTCACCGCGCAGTCGGTGCTCTCCGGCGGCTTTGCACAGCAGTTCGAGGATTACGCCACCGACCAGTTCCCCCTGCGGGAGCCGTTCCGCCGCCTCAAGGCGCTGACCGCCACCCGCATCCTGCGGCAGCGGGATAACAACGGCCTGTATCTGCGGGAGGGCTACCTTTCCAAGCTGGAATATCCCATGGACCTTTCCTCGCTGGACCACGTGGAGGAACGCTTTTCCTACCTCTGCCAGCGTTACCTGCGGGAAGCCGGGTGCAGCGTCTATCTTTGTGCCATCCCGGATAAAAACTACTTTTTGGCGGCGGCGGGCGGCTATCCTTCGCTGGATTACGAAGCGTTTGTGCAGGAGCTGCGCCGGCGCACCGACGGGATGCAGTATATCGACGTGTTCGACCTGCTGGAGCTGGAGGATTACTACCGCACCGATACCCACTGGCGGCAGGAAAAGCTTCTGGATGTGGCGGAGCGGCTGGCAGCCGGGATGGGGACCCACCTGACGGGCAGTTATACCGTGCATACGCTGGAAAAGCCGTTCTACGGGGTGTATTACGGCCAGGCGGCGCTGCCGGTGCCGCCGGAGGAGCTTTGCTACCTCACCGGAGGGGCCATCGATACCTGCACCGTCTATAACTACGAAACAGGGACCTACGGCCCGGTCTACGACAGACAAAAGGCCGAGGGCCGCGACCCCTACGAGATGTTCCTTTCCGGCCCTGTTTCGCTGCTGCGGCTGGAAAATCCCCGGAATACCTCGGGGCGGCGGCTCATCCTCTTCCGGGATTCCTTCGGCAGCAGCATCGCGCCGCTGCTCCTCGAAGGGTATTCCTCCGTCACGCTGGTGGATATCCGCTATCTGGCCTCCGCCCGCCTGGGGGACTTCATCGATTTTACCGGCAGCGACGTGCTGTTCCTGTACAGCATCCCGGTGCTCAACAACAGCGAAACCCTTAAATGATCCGTTAAAAAAGCCGCCCTTCAGGCGGACTGAGATAAGAAAACATCCGGTTTAACAAAGCAATAAAAGACCGGGCATCATCCACGATGCCCGGTCTTTTTCTGTTTCACACAAATGATACAAAACTGCGCAGCACCGAAAACGGCAGATTTCTGCCCGATGCAAGGAAAAGCGGCGCAGGCATCCTTGCGGCCGGCAAGCCGTTTTGACACAGCAGCGGGCCAAAGATGCCGATTTTCGGCGGAATGGTTTCTTGTGTCAGCCCGCCTTTGGCGGATCTTTTCAATAAACGGGCAGCAGGGCGCTTTGCGCCGCGGCACGCACCAGACAGTAGAACAAGGGGGTGGAAACAACGCACATCAGGGTGGAAAGCAGGCAGACCCGCGCGGCGGTATCGGCCTCCTGTCGGTAGGTGATAAAAAAGGAACACAGCACGGCGGAAAGCGGCGCGGCAAAGCAGAGTACGACCGCCATCACCGTTGGCTCACCGAAATGCGTCCAGCCCAACCGCTGGGTCAGGCAAAGCACCGCCAGCGTATACAGCGGGGCCGCAAACATCCGCAAAAAGGCGATCCACCAGGATTTTCCGTCCCGCAGGGCGCTCTGCAGGTCCGATTCTCCCAGCGTGGCGCCGATCAGCAGCATTGCCAGCGGGTTTACCAGGTTCGCCAGCTGCGGCACCACCGCGTACAGGGCGGGCCAGCGCAGGTCCGGCCGCAGCAGCGGGAGCCCGCCGGGCTGCGGCAGCAGGTTCTGGGTCAGCCAGATGAGGAACCCGGCAAACATGGCCAGCATCACGGGGCTTACAAAGGCCTTTTTCAGGCTGCTTTTCAGGCTCCCGCCGGTCATCTGCAGCCCGGAGATCGAAAAAAAGGCGTAGAGGTACAGCATCACCCGGAACGCAATGCTGACCATGCTGGCCGTCAGCATCGCTTCGGCGGGTTCCTCGCGGTAAATGGCCCGTAGGATAGGCATGGAGTACAGCGACAGCTGGCCGATGGCAAAGCACAGCCCATACAGGTTGGCCCGCCGCCGCCCGCAGCGGTAAAACAGCAGCTGCGAAACAGCGATCATGCTCAGATACAGCGCAAAGGCCAGCAGCAGGATCTGCAGGTTCCGGCGCAGTTCTCCCCCGTGGAAGGAGGTCATAAAGGCATCGAAGGCCAGGCAGGGAATGGTCAGCTTCAGCAGCAGGGTGTTCAGCACAGGGCGGCTTTCGGCTTTCAGGATATTCTTTTTGCGCAGCCCCCAGCCCAGCAGAATGGTCAGCATGGCGGCGCAGAAAACGCTTAGGAAGGAACGGTCGGCCAGCAGGCCGGCGGCGGAAGCAAGCATCGGGCAACCCGCCCTTTCTTTATAATAGTAACAACTATATTATTATAAGAATGCCCCGTCCGGTGTCAAGACGGTGTTTCGCCCTATTATTTGTAAAATTTCCCCGCAAATCCGGTTGCAATCCGCCGGGGGAATGGTTATAATAAACTTTCAACGATGGAGCGTCCGCCCCAGTCGATGAACCTTTTGGTTGCCGAAATATGATTTACAGGAGGAACATCTGACATGAATCTCGAACAATACCTTGATATCCGTCCGGAGCTGCGGCAGGCACTGAAAAACGGCGAGCCGGTCGTGGCGCTGGAAAGCACCATTCTCAGCCACGGGATGCCCTATCCCGAAAATCTCTCCTTCGCGGCGGAGGTGGAAAAGGAGATTCGACAGTGCGGCGCCCACCCTGCCACCATGGCGCTCATCGGCGGCCGGATCAAGGTCGGCCTTTCTCCCGAGGAGCTGGAGCTGATGTGCCGGGGCGAAAACGTCGGCAAGGTCAGCCGGCGCGATTTTGCTACCTACCTGGCCACCGGCAAAACCGGCGCCACCACCGTCGCCTCCACCATGATGTGCGCGGCAATGGCCGGCATCCGGGTGTTTGCCACCGGCGGCATCGGCGGCGTCCACCGCCACGGCGAGGTCACCATGGATATTTCCGCCGACCTGCAGGAGCTGGCCCGCACCCCCGTAGCGGTCGTCTGCGCCGGCGCCAAGCAGATCCTGGATATCGGCCGCACGCTGGAGTATCTGGAAACGATGGGCGTGCCGGTCATCGGCAACGGCACCGGGGAGTTCCCCGCCTTCTTCTGCACCGGCAGCGGCTACCCGGTGGATTATGCCGCCCAAAGCGAGGAGGAGATCGCCCGCATCATCCACACCAAGCTGGAGCTGGAAATGCCCGGCGGCGTGCTCATCGGCAATCCCATCCCGGCGGAATACGCCATGGATTACGACTATATGGAGGGGATCATCGGCAAGGCGCTGGCCATGGCGGAAGAACAGCATATCCGCGGCAAGGAGATCACCCCCTTCCTGCTGGCCCACATCAAGGAAATGACCGGCGGCGAATCCTTTGCCTCCAATGTACAGCTCGCGCTCAACAACGCCCGCTGTGCCGCGCGCATCGCCGTCTCCCTCGCCAAAATGCAGTAATTTTCGTTTCCCCGGCGGACTTTTCGGTTTGCCGGGGAGTTTTTCTGTCCGGCGGCATACATCATCCGCCCGTCGCGGTGGTATACTACCCTCACCAAAAAGGAGGGAACCAAGCATGGATCAACAGGATACCGTCCGGCTGCTGCAGGAATGCGACGCCGGTGTTAAAATGGGGGTGGCCGCCATTGCCGAAGTGCTGGATCAGGTCTCCTCGCAGGAGCTGTACCGCAGCCTCAGCGACTGCAAAAGGGAACACGAATACCTCGGCCGGGAGCTTCAGGAGCTGCTTTCCCGCTGCGGCGGGGAGAGCGGCCAGCCCAGTCCCGTGGCCAAGGGGATGTCATGGCTCAAGACCAACGCCAAAATGGCCGCCTCCCCCGGTGACGCCACCGTGGCGGATCTGATGACCGACGGCTGCAATCTGGGGGTCAAAACACTGCGCCGCGCCCTGAACCGCTACCCGGAGGCCGACGCGCTGGCCCGCAATGTCGCCGAGCGGCTGATCCACACCGAGGACGCCCTGACCCGCCGGATCGTTCCGTTTCTGTGACCCCCGGGGGCCCCGCAGGGCGGCGCTCCTGCCGTCGCGCCGTGCCGTCCGGCTGCGCCGGCCGCCCCCGCGGCTGCGCTGCGGCCCCTGCGGGGCCGCCCCCTCTCCCACAAAATCCGCACTCTTTTGCCAAAAAATACCGATGTGTTTCAGTCGTAGCGCCGAATTTGGTAAAAATGGAAGAAGAAAGATTGACAAGCCCGGCAAAAGAGCGTAACCTTTAAGTTACCAAAATGTGCTCCCCCGGGGGAGCATCGTGTTTGCAGGCAGCAAACACGATGCTTTTAAGGGGGAAAAACAAAAGAGGAGAGGTAAAAATATGAAAAAATTGTTAGCAGTGGGCCTGGCGCTGCTTCTGCTTGTGCTGATGCTGCCCATGACGGCGGCAGCCGAGGGCGTGGACGTAGACGTAAAGATTTCTACGGAGGCGGATTTCCGAACCGCGCTGGAGAAGTTGACCGGGCTGGACAGCCGGGTCACGGTCAGGCTGGTAGACGATATTACCATCAGCGGTGAGAGTTTGTCCGTCAGTCAGGGTACGCTGACCATTTTGGGGCAGGGGCACACGCTTTGTTCCTCCTTTCATGCGATTTTGTCGGGCAGCGGAAATGCCGTGGTGAATCTGGGTGCCGCGGACGGGTCGGATACCCTCACTCTTACTTCCACAGATGAGACAAGCTGCGTTGTGGGTATGGGTGGCGAGTCGGTACTGAACATGTACCGGGGCGTGACCGTTAAAGATTCCAGTGCGGCAAGTCAAGCCGGCGGCATACAGCTGGCAGGCAGCGCTGTTTTTAATATGTACGGCGGTATGATCGATAATTGTGAGAATACGATATTTTCCGCTGCGGGGGGTGTTGTTGTCGACGAATCTGCCGCATTCTATATGCGCGGCGGCGCGATACGGGGCTGCTCCGGTTATTTTGGCGGCGGCGTTGTGGTCCAGAACGGGACTTTTGTAATGGAGGACGGCGAGATCTCCGGCTGCACAACAACATCCGCTAACATTGGCGGTGGCGGTGTTCTTGTATTAGGGGGCGCAAACTTTACCATGAAGGGCGGAACCATCACAGGAAATACAACAGAAGGCTGGGGCGGCGGAATCTTTGCCTACAGCGGGAATGTGACCGTTGCCGATGGCGTGGCGCTGTACAACAATACGGCGAAAAAGGAAGGGGACGACCTTTACAACGTCGGAGCAAACATTACGCTGGGAAAGACCGCCGACGGCTTGGTTCTTTCTTCCTGTGGCCATACCATCGACGGCTGGTATTACGATCGTATTAATGACCAGGGCGCTACGCGCTGGAACTGTGACGAAGCGGTGGCGGGTCATGCGGATGCGTATGATAAGACCGGCGAGCTGAATTCCGCTGAATGCGGCCTGAAAGCCGCCCACGGAGAGCTGAAAAGCGGCGGGCCGGTCATTATTATCGTCCCCGATGACACCACCGATCCCACCACGACCACCGAAAAGCCTGCCAACCCCGCCACCGGCGCCAATGACTTTGTCGGCGCAGCTGCTGCGCTGGCTGTCGTGTCCCTCCTCGGCATGGCGGTTGCTTCCCGCAAAAAATAAATCCCATTCACTGTAAAAAGCTCCCCCGCCGGGGGAGCTTTTTTGCGTGGAAAAGCGCCTTTTTCCGCCCCAATTGCAAACTTTTTGTAAAATTTTGTGTGATCTTAACCTTTTTGCTGCAAAAAATTCGTTTTTCAGCGTATTAGTGGGGGGAGAAAGCCGCCGTCCGAAAAACCGGGCTGCGGCGCCGGACAAGGGAAGCGGACGATCCGCAGGGCCACCGCAGGAAAGGAGAGATCGCCATGAAACGAAAGGAACAACCGGATGAGTAAAAAAATCTATCTTTCGCCGGAGCGCCGCCCGGCCCCGCACGGGCCGTATTTCGGCTACCCCGGCGTCTGGGAGCATGACGTCACCGTCCGCATTGCCGAAAAGACAGCTGCGTCGCTGCGTCGCTGCGGCTATGCCGTGCGGATCGCGGCGGCCGAGGACCCGCTGCGGCAGCGTGTGGCAGAGGGCATTGCCTGGGGCGCCGATTACTACTTGCCGATTCACACCAACGCCAGCAGCAGTACCACCGCGGAGGGAAAGGCGCAGGGCCCGGAGGTGCTGGCCTACGGCGCTCCGGGTGGGGTCTCCTGGCGCGCCTGCCAAATGACCTACGACGCCCTGATGGAGCTTTATCCCCGAAAGACCGCGCGGGGCGTCCGGCAGAACACGACCTTCTACGAAATCAACAAGACTCCCATGCTGTCGGTTTACCCGGAGCTGGCGTTCCACGATAACGGCGCGGACGCCGACTGGCTGCTGCGGAACGAAGGCCCCATTGCCGAGGCGCTGGCCCGTGCGGTCTGCCGCTGGTTCGGGACGGAATACCGCCCCCCGCAGGAGTCCGCCGCAGAAACGGCCGAGTCCGAGGCCCGCCGGGCGGCATTGGAGGCCGACCGGGACCGCTGGCAGGGGCTGTACCGCTCCCTGAAGGAGCAGATTACGGCGCTGGCCGCCTCGCTGGAGTAGCCGCTGCCCGCCGCGGAGACCGGCCCGCAGGGCCAGCCGCCCTTTGGGCGGCTGCGGCGGTCTGCGACCGCCGGCCCCGGCCCGGCCGGGGCGCCCTGCGGGCCGTTTCCCTCCTTGGCAGGGGAGAAACAGCCCGCCCTTGCCGCCGCGGCGGAAATTTGCTACAATAGGGCAGAATGACCGCGAAGGGAGCGAGAGGATGAAGCTGGGGAACTGGGAGCTGCCGCCCTATGCCATGCTGGCGCCGATGGCCGGAGTTTCCGACCGGGCGCTGCGGGAGCTGTGCCGCCGGTACGGCGCCGTGGCCTGTGTCGGCGAAATGGTGAGCTGCAAGGGGCTGGTGCAGGGCAGCCGCAAAAGCGCCGAGCTCCTGGAGATCGGGGAGCGGGAAATGCCCTGCGCCATCCAGCTGTTCGGGGAGGAGCCGGAGCCGATGGCCCGCGCCGCCGAACTGGCGCAGCAGTATCATCCGGCGTGGCTGGATATCAATATGGGCTGCCCCGCCCCCAAAATTGCGGGCAACCGCAGCGGCAGCGCGTTGATGCTCGACCCGGAGCGGGCCTCCGCCATCATCCGGGCGGTCAAGGCGGCCAGCAGCGTGCCGGTCACCGTCAAATTCCGCAAGGGCTGGGATGAGGAGCATATCAATGCGGTGGAATTTGCGGTGATGGCCCAGCAGAGCGGCGCCGACGCCGTAACGGTACACGGGCGCACCCGCCGCCAGATGTACGCGCCGCCGGTGGACTGGGAGATTATCCGCCGGGTAAAGCAGGCAGTCACCATTCCGGTCATCGGCAACGGCGATGTGACAAGCCCCGAAGCGGCCGAAGCGCTGTACAAGGCCTCCGGCTGCGACCTGGTGATGATCGGCCGGGGCGCACTGGGAGCGCCGTGGCTGTTTTCGCAGGTGCAGCAGTATCTGCAGACCGGCCGCTACGGGCCCACCCCCTCGCTGGAGGAGCGCATGGCGCTGATGGTGGAGCAGATGACGCTGGCGGTGCGCTATAAGGGCGAAAGGGTGGCCAGCCACGAGGCCCGCAAGCACTGCGGCTGGTATATCAGCGGCGTGCGGGGGGCGGCGCAGCTGCGCCGGCAGGCCGGCACCTTGCAGACGCTGGATGACGTCAAACGGCTGGCCGAGGAGGTCCTGCGGACCGCGGGAGAGCAATAAATAGTATATTCTGTATTAATTATACAATTTGTATTAAGATAGCCGGAACGGCAGAGCGGCGTTGCCTTGCCGGTTTTTTCCGGGGACGTTCATACAAAGTTCATTTGAAATCCGCCCCCAAAGCGGCTACAATAGAAGAAAGACCGGCGAAACAGGGAGGAACAAACCGATGAAGAAATTTTGGGCCATCGCGGCCACGGTGCTGATGCTGCTGACGGCGGCCTGCAGCAACGATCCGGCCGGACCAAAGCAGCCTGAGAATCCGGAATACCCGGTGACGGTGGGCAGCGTGACCCTCACCGAAGCGCCCACGGCAGTGGTCTCCCTTTCGCCCGGCACCACCGAAATGGTGTACGACCTGGGCTACGGCAGCCTGCTGGTGGGCGTCAGCGAATACTGCACCCACCCCGCCGAAGCGCTGACGCTGCCGAAGATGGGCAGCATCTACCAGCCGGATACCGAGGCGGTAAAAGCCGCCGGCACCGTGCTGGTGGTGTGTACCGCCCAGCCCACCGAAAGCACACTGGTAGAGCTGCAGCAGGCGGGGGCGCAGGTGCTGGTGCTGCCCCGGGCCGATTCGGTGGAGGGGATCAAGCAGAATTACCGGGCGCTGGGGCTGGCGCTGGGCGGCAATGTGACCGGCGCGGCCGCGGCACAAGAGGTCGGCAGCCGGATCGATGAGCGGCTGGCCCATGCCAAAGGCGTGCTGGCCGGGGAGGCCGAGCGGCCGGATGCGACGCTGCTGGTTGCCTACCCCTACCGCATGGCGACCGGCGATACGCTGGAGGGCAGACTGCTGGAGGAGATCGGCTTTCACTGCAGCGGAGCGGAATACCGCAACTGGCTGTATCCGCAGGAGGAGCTGAAGGCGCTGGAGCCGGACGTCATCTTCTGCGCCGAGGCCGATGAGGTGGAAACGGTAAAGGCCAGCTACGAGTACAGTGTGGTGGCCGCGGTGAAGAACGGTAAGGTGACGGCCATCGATTTTACCGCTTTCCAGAACCAGAGCCTGCGGATGTTTGAGCAGCTGGATGAAATGGCGCAGTTCGCCGCAGCGGCCCAGACACCGTGACGCAAAATAAGAGGATCAATAATAAACGGCTGCCGGCGCCTCAGCGTCGGCAGCCGCTGTAAAATCGGGGAAAAATAAAAATGGAGATAAAAGAGATCATCGAGCCGCGGCAAAAGAAGGCGATCGCGCGGGGGATCCCGAAGGCGCTGCCGGAATGGTCCGGCATCCCGCAGGCAAGGGAGCAATACATCGCCCAAAGCGCCGGTCCTTTTTCGCGGCCCTGCAGGAGGAGCGCCCCATCGACTTTTGCTGTCTGATGTCAACCGGCAGGGATACGGCGGAGCCGGCGGTCATGGGGGTGCGCCGGGAGTATCACCGCGGTCGGAGCGGCCGGAGAACACGAGGCAGCGGCCGATTCCTCCTTTTTGCAGGTCAAGACGGTGCAGATGGGCCGGTACCGGGAGTTTGACGAGGCAACCGCTTCTCCCTCAGCCTGGGCTTTCGGGAATTCGAGGTTTTCCCGAAGTTGTGGGACGAAGGGAAGCCTTCCCAGGTGTACGTCATGGCACTGGAATAACAGCAAAACACCGCCCTCCCGCATTTTGCGGGAGGGCGGTGTTTTGCCGCGATGTTACAGCGTGGCGATATAGCTGCGCCAACCGCCGTAGGAGGAGATCTCCTTTTGGCCGCGCACCAGCTCCGGCTCGGCGATGACGCCCAGCACCACTTCGCCGTCCGAAAGGGTCACCTTGCCCACCGAAAGGCCCTCCGGCTCCCGGAGCAGTACCGAGGCCAGCCCGGCGGCCGGCACCCGCCACACCTCCACCGCGACCGAAACGGCGTTGGGGTCGGCGGGGTCTACTCGCAGCATGGCGGGGTTGTTGTCGCGGATGCTCCACAGGCGGTAGCATTTGCCGGTCGCGGCCTCCCGCTCAAAAACGGCGCCTGCCTCCAGAAGATTCTTTTCCAGCGGCAGCCCGCGCATCAGGGTGCCGTTGACGGCGAGTTTGACGTGATCCATGGTGTTCTCCTTTTGATTTATGGTGGTTCCGCCTCCGGCGGGGATGTTCGTGAAACAGTTTGCTGTCGCCTTCGGCGGGGGATTTAGGTGATAGTTTCAGTTCGCCTACCGGCGGGGTAAATCTTATAAAAGCCGTTAATCTGTACGGCTCGCCGCCGGGGCGTTCCTTTTACTCGTGTAAAAGGAACCAAAATACGCTTGGGGTAAACCCCAAGACCCCGACGCACCGGAACGCCCGCCCGGAACGACTGCGCCGTCCCGGAGCGTGGGCTAAACGGTGCTTATAAGGTGCCTGCGGCGCATTTTTATCGCCGCTGCGCCGGAGCGCAGAACGGCGAACCACCACCCCTGTCCCCTCCTCAAAGGAGGGGGACTATGGGGCAGGGCGGCAAATACTTTATAGACTGCGGCTGCCTTCTTCGGCCAATCATAGTCCCGCACCCCAACCGCCGCGCCCCGTCCTTCCCGCAAGCTTTGATGCTCCGATGGTATGCCTCTCGGTTTACGGTGGCCCGCTTATCCTGCGGTTTGAGTAGCGCGGCCGGGCGAGGCGCTTTTGTGCGCAAGCAATGTTAAGACCCGCTGGCGGTTGTACCGCTGCATCATCACAAACAGCAGGTCATAGCCGGCGGCCAGAACGGAGGTTATGATAAATACCGGATAGGCGCCGAACCAGATCCCCCCGGCGATGGGCAGAAAGCTCAATACCACAATCGTTTCGTGAACCAGCTCCGCCTGACACATGGCCTGTGCGATTTCCTCCCATGAGTGCAGCTGCGGATTGAACAGCGCATTGTCATAGGTGGGCATACGGCGCTTCCAACGCTTTATCTTCAGCGCCTCATATACCGCCATTTCCCGTTTGCCGACCCGGTACCATCGCCTGCCGTAATCCGCCCGGTTCTGCATCACGGTCTGAAACGAAAGCCCGACCAGCAGACGCATGACGAAATGATAAGAAGCCGTCCCGAAGGTAATGGCAAGGGAAAGCAGCAGCCCGCCGGCGGTTTTCATATATAAAACGGTAAAAACGGCTGTCCCCGCCAGAGAGAGCACGGCAGCCGGTATCATTTTCTTTGCCATATCCGGTCACCTCGATGAGAGGGTATATGCGGCGCCGCACGGCAGGGCGGCAGACGGCCGCTTCCGGTAATGCGCCATCGGCAGGCGCCTGCAAAGGAAACCTGCCCTGCCTTCCATTCTACCACACATTTCATGCCGTGGCAACGGGGGAGAGGGGCAGGAGCAGGGGGCAGGGGAGGGCGCAGCCCCGCCCGCCTGCGGCGGGCGCCACGAGCGAAGCTCGTGGGTTCCGGCGAAGCCGGAACGGGCTGCGCCCTTGTTTGCGGCTTGCAGGGGGCGGGCGTTAGGGGCAGGGAACAAAGGGCGGGCGTGCGGGAAAGCGGCGGCTTGTGGAACGGCCACAAGGGGGCAAAAAGCCGTTGACGAAGGGGGAGGAGGGGCTTATAATGAAGACAATAATTGGGTGAATATCGCAAACCGGTATCACGCCCCCGGAGAAAGGAAGGACTTGCCCCATGAGCAAATTTGACATTATGGAAACCACCGTGGCCAAGGTACAGGCGGCCTATCTGGACGGCAGCTTGACCTGCCGCGAGCTGTGCGAGCAGTACATCGCCCGCATCAAGGCCTACGACCATGAAGGCCCCGCTATCAACTCCATCATCTGCGTGAATCCTCGCGCGCTGGAGGAGGCGGACGCCTTTGACGCCTACGTCAAGGAGCACCACAAGCTGTGCGGTCCGCTGCACGGGATCCCCGTGATGCTGAAGGATAACTTCAACACCACCGATATGCCTACCACCGCCGGCAGCATCGCCCTGGAGGGCTGGGTGCCGGAGAAGGATGCCTTTGTGACCAAAAAGCTGCGGGAAGCCGGCGCGCTGATCCTGGCCAAGACCAACCTGCATGAGTTCGCCATTTGGGGCGAGACCATCAGCTCGGTAATGGGCCAGTCGGTCAATCCCTACGACCCCACCCGGACTCCCGGCGGTTCCTCCGGCGGCACCGGCGCTTCCATCGCCTGCAATATCGGCATCATCGGCCTGGGCACCGATACCATCAACTCGGTGCGTTCTCCCTCCTCCGCCAACAGCCTGGTGGGGATTCGTCCCACCATCGGCCTGGTCTCCCGCGCGGGCATCGTACCTTACTCCCTGACCCAGGATACCGCCGGCCCTATCTGCCGCACCGTGGAGGATGCCGTCCGTTGCCTGGACGTGATCAAGGGCTACGACCCCGATGACGCCGAGACCGCCTGGAGCGTCGGCCACGAGGAATGTTACATGGATCACCTGAACCCCGACGGCATGAAGGGCCGCCGCATCGGCGTGCTGGAAAGCCTGTTCGGCAAGGAAGAGATCAACGAATCCACCAACAAGGTCGTCCGGGAGGCGCTGAAGGTCTTTGAAGCGAACGGCGCGACCCTGGTGCCGGTGACCGATAATATCGACCAGCCCTGGCTGACCAGCGAGGTCTCGGTCCATCTGGATGACTTCCAGCACGATCTGGACGGCTATCTGGCTACCCTGCCCGCCGACTGGCCCATCCACAGCATGGCGGAGATCCTGGAAAAGGGTCTGTTCCACCCGTTCAGCGAAAGCAATATGCGCGATGCCATGACCCGCGAGGTCGGTTCCCCCCGCTATCTGGAGAAGATGTACAACAAGATCGGGGTGCGCACCCACGTGCTGAAGATCATGGCCGACCTGAATCTGGATGCGATGGTCTATCCGCATCAGCAGCAGCTGGTCTGCAAGATCGGTTCCAACCAGCAGCAGCGCAACGGCGTGCTCTGCTCCTCCACCGGCTTCCCCTCCATTGCGGTTCCCGCCGGCTTTGCCCCCGATGAGAACGCACCCATCGGCGTACCGGTAGGCATGGAGATCATCGGCCGCCCCTGGAGCGAGGCCAAGCTCATCGAGATCGCCTATGCTTTCGAACAGCATTCCCACTTCCGCCGCCCGCCTGTTTCGGCGCCGGATCTGAACAAGTAAAGCTGACGCATTGCAGCGCCCCGCCGGGACGGTGGGGCGCTTTTGGTATGTGCCGGGCGGAGGGGGCCCCGCAGGGCGGCGCTTTGCGCCGATACGGGCCTTACGGCCCGTACCGCGGCTTTGCCGCGTTCCCTGCGGGGCCCAGGCCCGCCCCCGGCGCCGATGTTAAAACGGGTTGCTTGCGCCCGACGGGACGGTATGCCATAATGGCAGGGAGAAAACCGCGGGGAGGGACAAAACAATGCTGAGCGAGAACATCAAAACGCTGCGAAAGGCACGGGGACTTTCCCAGCAGGAGCTGGCCGAGCGGCTGCATGTGGTGCGGCAGACGGTCAGCAAATGGGAACAGGGCCTTTCGGTGCCGGATGCCGCCATGCTGGTGCAGCTGGCGGAGTGTCTGGAGGTTTCGGTGGAGGAACTGCTGGGGACCCCGAAAAGCGACAGCACCGCGCCAAAGCCGCCGGAGGAGCTGCTGGCGGATAAACTGGGGCAGCTGACCGCCCAGCTGGCCCAGCAGAATACCCGCCGCCGGCGGTTCTGGAAAGGGGTCGCTATCGCGGCCGGAGCGGGAGCGGTCTGTCTGCTGCCGCCTGCGGCCATTGCGGTGTGGATCCGGCTGACCGGGGGCTTTCCCGCCGGCAGCATCGGCGTCATCGGCGGGGCGGACGGGCCCACGGAGATCCTCATTACCGGGGAGCCGGCTTTACCGTGGCGGTTGCTGCTGGCGCTGGGCGGCTGTATTGTCCTGACCGTATTGGGACTGGTGCTTTCCCGCCGGCAGGATTAATGGGCTGAAACGGAGGAACGAGTTATGAAGCGAATTTTACCGATACTTTTCGCGGTAGGAATGATACTGCTGGCGGGCTGCGGCAGCAACAGGGTCAGCGCGTACCGCATCGAGGAAAAGGACTGGGAGATCGCGCTGGTGCAGTCCGCGGCGGACGGCACGGTGCTGGCGGTGGGTGAAAGCCGGCAGGAGGGCTACCCCGGGGCAAGGGTGATCACGCTGGCCTGCACCGCAAAGGACGGCAAGCTGACCCTGACCGCCCCGCAGCAGAGCTGGGAGGGCAGCTATGCCCGGCAGGACAGCAGCGGTGTGGAAGCCGGTATCTACACCGTAACGGTGGGGGAGCAGAGCGGCCCCGCGGCGGTGAGCGTCACCACCCGGCAGGACGGCTCCGACGAGCCGACACTGGTCATGCAGCTCGGCGGATACTCTCTGTACTTTATAGCAGGAGAATAACGGCAAAAGGGCGCGGCCCCGGCGGGTGGGGCGGCGCCTTTTTTGCAGGCTTCTGCAAGGGGAAAGACGGCCGGCAGGCCGCGCGCGGAGCGTGCCCGCCGGGCTTCGTCCGGCGTCTGCGGCCCCGGCCCAGCCGGGGCCGCAGGGCCTGCCGGCCGGAGCTGCCCCTCTGTACTGTCCTGCCGGGCATACGCCGCCGCCCGGGCGCATACCCTACCGGTAGGAGGGGATATCATGAAAGCAAAACCCTGGCGGACCTATCTGTTTACCATCCTGCCGACACTGCTGGGCGGCTTTTTGGCTGGGCGGCTTTCCGGCAGCGGGGCGGGGTACGATGACCTTGTCAAACCGCCGCTGTCACCGCCCGCGTGGGTGTTCCCCCTGGTATGGACAGTGCTGTACCTGCTGATGGCCATCGGCATGGCCATGGCGTGGAACGCCGAACCCGCACGGGCAAAGCCGGCACGGAACAGCTACCTCCTGCAGCTTGCCGTCAACCTGCTGTGGCCGTTTTTCTTCTTCCGGTGGGGGATGCGGGGCTTTGCGGCGGCGTGGCTTTTGCTGCTGATCGTGCTGGCGGTCATCATGGTGCTGCGGTTTGATGCGCTGCGGACGGCCGCGGCGGCGCTGCAGCTGCCATACCTCGTGTGGCTGTGCTTTGCCATGTACCTCAACCTTTCGGTTTGGCTGCTGAACCGGTAGAAAAAAGCGGAAGGGCGCTGCCGGGGGAAAACGCAGACCCCTCTTTCACGGCCCGGGAACTTCGCATCGGTCAGGACGAAAAAGGCGGGCATCCGCCGCGACGGGTCAGCGCCGGCCGGCAGGAAGAACCGTCTTTTCATGGCAGGCTTCTGCCATAACGGAAAAAAAGCAAAAGCCGCCCCTTTACGGGGTATTCGGAAGACAGTAAAACATGAAAGGCGCGACTGCGAAGGTCACGCCTTTTGCATTATGGGGATAGCTGCAAAGCGGCGCAAGGGATGCAGCCACCTTGTTTGGAACGGAGTGACGCAAAACAGCCCGGATATTCAGGCGTCCGGGCTGTTCAATCTCGAAGAATGCAGATATGGGGCTTGCCCTGTATAGAAGTGCGCTCTTAGTGCCTGTTCGATAAACTGGAATGTATCACTCCTGGAAATAAAACAAATCTTCAAATTTTTTGTCCAAGGCGATACATAATATCAGTGCCAGTTTGGCGGTAGGGCTAAACTGCCCAGTTTCAATTGAGCTGATGGTATTTCTGGATACACCGACCAGTTCAGCCAGCTGCGTCTGCGACATACCGGACTGCACCCGTGCTTCTTTCAGCCTGTTCTTCAGTATTAGTTTATCATTCATTTGCTTATCCCACCAGTCTGAGAATAAACAATACTGTAAACATGATAAACAACACAGTATAAAGAATTGCAACCCATAATTCGTGCTTACTGTGAAGTTTAACATATTTTACCAGGAAGGTCGTAGCCAGAATACTGAAATAAATCATCCAGCTTTCAAAGCTGATTGCGTCCGTAAAAATCACTTGCAGAATTGCCACAATACAGCATACAAACATCCCGACCTTAGCTGCAATTTTACCGGCAGCGGCCATGACATACTGCTCCATCTCGTCGGGGCCTTTGTTCTCCCGCCTGCTCTTCTCAAGAATATCGTCTTTGTTCATGGTATAGCCTCCTTGCCAAGTTTTATTGGCACTATTATAATAGCGCCAAGTTTTCTTGTCAATATTTTTTGCCAAGTTTTCTTAGCGAAAATAACAGCCGGTTCTTTGACGGCAACCTTGCAGAGATATAATCCGATTTATTGTTCTGTTCCATTTTGTCACATAACAGGATAAGACGCAAGAACAACCACCGCAGTTCAAAACTACGGTGGCTGTTACCTGTTTTATGAACACCGCCCCTTTGCCGGGACGGCCTTTTTGGTTTATCCGTTATTGATCTCCTCAAAGATGTTGCCGGAGGAAAATACCACCGTTTCGCCGTTGCCGGCATTTTCGGGGTAGTAGTTGCCGATATAGCACTCCGCTCCGTCGGGGGTGATAAAGAACTCAGCCACGGTGGAAAGGTAGCGGGACTGGGTATCGTAGTCCACGATGGTCCGCTGCCACAGGCCGTAGTAGTATTCCTTTTCCCCCACGGTCATGCGCTCGCCCAGGGTAAAGGAGTAGTTTTCCATCGGCTCCGCCGCGCCAAAGATGTCCTGCATCTTTTTGGTCAGGCGGGCGCGGCATTCCTCCTCGGTTTCGGGGGTCGGAACGGGCGTGGAGTCCGGCTCGTCCGGCAGGTCCGGCTCGTCCGGCAGGTCCGGCTCGCCGGACGGGACGGTTTCCGGTTGGGTCACGATATCACGGATAGGGTTGCCGCAGGAGCAAAGCCCCAGGAGCAGCAGCAGGGCCAAAGCGAGGGCGTACAGTTTCATGTGGCAGAGCCTCCTTCCCCGGCGGCGCGCAGCGCCTGCCGTTTCACAATAAAATAGCAGACCAGATGAACCAGCGAAGTCAGGATCCAGCTGATGGGATAGGATAGATACAGGACCCGCAGTTCATGGTAGACCGCAAAAACGGTATACACCCACAGGACCCGGAAGCCACAGGCGCCGATCAGGGTGACCACCATCGGCAGGACCGAGCGGCCCAGCCCCCGGATGACGCCGGCAAAAACATCCATAATGGCGTCCAGACCGTAGGTCGCGCCTACCAGCCCCAGGCGGACCAGGCCCATCGCGATCACGGCGGCGTCGTCATCATAGAAGGAAAGCAGCGGCTGGCCGAACCGGTAGGCCAGCAGGCCGGTCAGCTCCCCGATCAGCGCCCCCAGCAGCAGGCACCACAGTGTGATGCCCCGCAGGCGGCGGAACTGCCGCGCGCCGAGGTTCTGGCTGGTAAAGGTCAGGGAGGCCTGCGCCACCGAGTTGGAGCAGGTGAACACAAAGCCTTCGATATTGGAAGCGGCGGCGTTGCCGGCCATGACAGTGCTGCCGAAGGAATTGACCGAAGACTGGATAAGGACGTTGGAAATGGAGAAGATGGCCCCCTGCAGCCCGGCGGGGACGCCGATCTTCAGGATGCGGACCAGCTTTTCCCGGTGCAGGGCAAGCCTTTTCGGGTTGATATGGTAGCAGCCGTCGGTATGCAGCATGCACCACAGCACCAGTCCGGCCGAAATGTACTGCGAGACCACGGTGGCAATGCCGACGCCCGCCACGCTCAGGTTGAACCGGATGACCAGCAGCAGGTTCAGCGCCACATTGACGATACCGGCAAAGGTAAGGAACAGCAGCGGACGGCGGGTATCCCCCACGCCGCGCAGCACCGCCGCGCCAAAGTTATACAGCATACAGCCCGGCATCCCCAAAAAGTAGATGCGCAGATAGAGCACAGCCAGCGGCAGCACCTCCTCCGGGGTCGCCATCCAGCGCAGGATGGTGGGGGTGGCCAGCAGCCCGATGACCATGACCACAAAGCCGCTGATCAGCCCCAGCAGCATGGAAGTGTGTGTCGCTTCCGAAACGTCTTCGTACTGGCCGGCGCCGTAGTGCTGGGCAATGACGGCGCTGCCGCCGATGGAAATACCCATGAACAGGTTGACGATCAGGTTGATGACCGGCCCGTTGGAACCGACAGCCGCCAGTGCGTGGCTGCCGACGTATTTGCCGACGACAATGATATCGGCGGCGTTGAAGATAAGCTGCAGCACCCCCGTGGCCATCAGCGGCAGGGAAAACAGCAGGATCTTCTTCGGCAGAGAGCCGGTACACATATCGATTTCATACCGATGGCGTATGGCGGTGGACAAGGGGTAGAGTCAGCTCCTTTGCGCAAAGTGGGAAGGGAGTGCGGGGCCGCCCGGGAATAAACGGGGCAAACGGTCTTTTGACGCTCTGTGTATTATAGTACTTCCCGCCGAAAATGCAAGATTCCCTGCATGGAATCTCCTTATCGCACAAAACGGGTGCGGCAGATCCGGCCCGGCAGGGGCAAACTATCCATTTGCCAGCGGGGGCAGGGCGTCGGTCAACAGCTCCATGGCGTCCTCCGGACGGGAAAGCAGCAGCGGGCGGCGGGGAGCCTCGGCGGGGACGGCGGATTCCTTCAGCACAGCCTGCAGCTCGGCGGGGGTGTAATAACGGAAGCGCCCCACCTGCAGCTGCTCGGCGCGGTGCTCCAGCAGGGCCAGCAGCAGCTCGTCATAGTCCGCCTCGCGCGGCAGCTTCAGTTCGCCCGCCAAATCGGGCAGGATATGCTCAAACAGAGCGCGCCGGGGAGAAAGCTCCTCCGGCAGCCGCAGCAAAACGGCGGCGGCCCGGATAGCCTCCTCCGGCAGGGCGGAAAAGGCCGCGAAGCCATCGGCGCTTTCGGTAAAGTAATAAAGCCTGCCGGGCAGCTTTCGCATGGCCCGCATGGTATCGTAATACCCCATCTGGATATTGCGGCGGGAGGTGGCAGGGTCAAAACGCATCACCGGCCCAAGCGGTTCGCTGGGGAAGATCTGGGTGATGCGGGCTTTATCCTTCGGCGGATGAATGATGCCGAACCCGCTGAGCCGGATGGCAATGACCCGGTCGCAGCCGTAGTCCAGCAGCTCGTTGTAGGGGCAGGCGTCGTACAGGCCGCCATCCAGGTAGCGCTTGCTGCCGATGGCGGTATGGCGGAAGCCGGGGAAGGTGGCGCTGGCCAGCACATGGTCCACTACGTTTTCCGGGGTCATATCCTTTTTATAGGCGATCAGCGGCTGCAGCTCCGGGAAGGCGACGGCGATCATGCCGTAATCCATGGGGCTTTGCAGCAGCCGCTCCGGGTCGATGTTTTCTTCCAGAAAGGCGCGGATGCGGGAGGTGTCGATGCCGCCGCTTTCCAGCGCCGTTTTGATGTTTTCCTTCAGCGCCGAAAGGGTATTCAGGTTGACCTGCCGGTTAATGATCTCCAGGAAGCCGCGATCCTCCTCGGAAAACAGGTCGTCATTGGACATCGTCTCCCAGAATTCGGCGGCGCGGTCGCAGTCGCCCTGTGCGATAAGGGCGGCGTTGATGGCGCCGATGGAAACGCCGGCGACGACGTCGAACCGGTACCCCAGCTCGGTCAGGGCGCGGTAGGCGCCGATCTCAAAGGCGCCCTTGGCGCCGCCGCCCTCCAGTGCTAAGCCTAACATGGTCATTCTCCTTTCATCAGTTACGGGAAGCCTTCGGCTTTCCCGGTGGGGGTGTCCCGTAAAAAAACGTTTGCTTCCGGCATCCGGCCAAGCGTGCCGCAACCGGGAAGCTTTCAATAATGGAATATTTCCGTCAGAGCGGCAGTCGCCGGCTTGCGGAGCGCAGGGCAAGTGCTGCAGGCAAAATCAATTTTGGCGTGCTTTGAGACGCCAGCCGGCGGTGATGCAGCGGGTTATGCCTCCTTTTCGGGATCTTCCCCAAAGAGAGATTGCCGGTAATCCGCCGCATAGTAACGCAGGTTGGTGCGGCCCCGCCGCACAATGCGGTGGCCCTCCGCCTCCAGCAGCGCCTGCTGTGCCGCGATGCCGCCGGGAAATTTGGGGTTCAGCTCGCCCTCCGCCCGCAGCGTCCGCCACCAGGGAAAGGCGTCATCGCCCCGCTGTGCCGCTGCCCATGCCGCGATGGAAACAAAGATTCCCGCCGTAATGGGGTCGGTAAAATCGGCGCCGTACCGTTCGGCCAGCTGCTGCCGCAGCAGCCCCACGGTAGTCAGCCTCCCGGGCGGCACCTGCCGCATCAGCGCATCGTAATCCAGCGGCGGGGCCAGCAGCATCCGGCGGCCACCGTATTTTGCAATGGAGGCGGCGTCGGCAATCTCCTGAATGCGCGGCATTCCCTTGCTGTCGCGCAGCATGGCGTTAAAGTCCTTTTTCGATTCGTTTGCCATAAATATCCCCCTTTTCCCTTATGATATCCCGCCGAAAGGGCAGAAGCAATGAGGGGGTTTGCTATTTTTCCGCACTTGCGGGGAAAACGCCGCAGACTGTCAGCACGCCGCCTTTGACGGTAAAGCGCACCTCCAGCCCCGCGTAGCAAAAGCCGTAGACCCGTCCGGCGTCCTGCTGGTAGGCGGGACGGGGGTCCTGCGCCAGCACCGCCCGCAGCGCAGCGCGGTGCCGCGGCGGGATCTGCGCCTCCCACTCCGGTGGGATGACCACCGCGACGGTGTGGGCCAGCCCCTCGGCGGAATAGCCGCCGGTGGCCTCCGGGTGGCAGTCGGCGTGGGGGAGGTAGGGCTTGATATCGTAGAGAGGGGTGCCGTCCATCAGGTCGGCCCCGGCAACGCGCAGCACCGTGCCCCACTGGGGGTGCTGCTCCACCCCCAGCAGCCGCACGCAGGAAAGCCCGATGGGATTGGGCCGAAAGGGCGACCGGCTGGCAAAGACCCCCACCCGGCGGTTGCCGCCCAGCCGCGGGGGACGTACCGTGGGACGCCAGCCCTCCCGCCGCGTCTCGGAAAACTCCCACAGCAGCCACAGGTGGCTGTAACCCTCGATGCCGCGCAGCGCCTCCGGCACCCGGTACTCCGGCCGGAACACGACCGTTGCCTCCAGCTCCGGCACCAGTCCGCTTTGCCGGGGGATGCCGAACTTGGTGGGAAAGTCGCTGCGGATCTCGGCGATGATCTTCAGGGGGAAAGACTGTTCCATAGGACCTCCCGCAAACGTTTGATAAAGCCGGAGGGCCCGCCCGCAGGGCGTTCCGGCGCAGCCGGAACCCGCGGACTGCGTCCGCGGCGCCCGCCTTCGGCGGGCGGCCCTGCGGGCGGGGCTCCGGTTTCTGCTCCTATTGTACCATGCAAGCGGCCAAAAGGGAAGTGCGCGGGCAGGGATTTGGCAGTCCCAAATTTCGGCGGCCGGGCAGAGAGGCCAAACATCCCGGATTGCGCATTGCCTTTGGGTTAAAATATGGTATAATATAATATCAACGGTCATTTCCGGGCACGGCCCGCCCGCCTGCGGAAGCGTTTTTTCCGCAGAGTAAGGAGGTTTGCATGAAGACCCTCGCCTTTGATGCCAACAGCATCGTCAACCGCGCCTTTTACGGGGTGCGGCTGCTCTCCACGCGAGAGGGCGTTTACACCAACGCCGTCTACGGCTTTTTCAATATCGTCTACAAGCTCATCGAGGAGCAGAAGCCGGATGCCGTCGCCTTTGCCTTCGACCTGCACGCCCCCACCTTTCGTCACCGGATGTACGAGTCGTACAAGGGGACCCGCAAGGGGATGCCCGAGGAGCTGCGCGGGCAGATGCCGCTGGTCAAGGAGCTGCTGCGGCTGCTGGGCTATCCCATTCTGGAAGAGGAGGGCTACGAGGCGGACGATCTGCTGGGCAGCCTGGCCCGACGGGGGGAGCAGGCAGGCGACGAGGTGCTCCTCTGTACCGGCGACCGGGACGCGCTGCAGCTCATCACCGGGCGCGTCAGCGTCATTCTGGCCAAAACCGCCCCGCAGGGCGCGCAGTACGAGCGGATGGACCCCACCGCCGTGCAGGAAAAATACGGCGTCACGCCGCCGGAACTCATCGAGGTCAAGGCCCTGATGGGCGACAGCTCCGATAATATCCCCGGCGTGCCGGGTATCGGGGAAAAGGGTGCGCTGGCCCTGATCCAAAAATACCACAGCATCGATTATATCTACGACCATCTGGAGGAACTGGAGATCGCCGCCGGGCTGCGCAAAAAGCTGGCTGAGGGCCGCGAGTCGGCTTTTCTCAGCCGCCAGCTGGGTACCATCTGCTGCGAGGCGCCGGTGCCGGCCTGGAGCGAGCTGACCCCCGCCCCACGGCAGGATGGCGCGCTGTACGCCTTCCTTTCCCGCCTGGAGCTCAACCGGCTGATCACCCGGCTGGGGCTTACTGCGCCGCAAACGCAGCCGGAGACCCCCGAAGCCGCCCCCGCCGCCCCCGCGGCGGCCTTTGCCCCGCTGACGGAGCAGACCGACCTTGCCGCCCTTGCCGGGCCGCTGGCGCTTTCCGCCCGCTGGGCGGAGGACGGGACCCCCGTTGCCCTGTGCCTGCTGGCCGGGGAGCAGCTGCTGGGCTGTGAAGCCCCCGGCCCCGCCCTGTGGCAAAGGGTCCTTGCCCTGCCAAACCCGAAGCTTGCCGCCGACGCCAAGCCATTCTGGAAGGCGGCGCTGCGGCAGGGCGGCAGCTTTGCCAACCTGTACATGGATGCCGGACTGGCCGGCTATCTGCTGAACCCCAACGCCAGCGACTACGGCGTGGAACGCCAGCTGGCGCAGCACGGTCTTGGCCTGCCGGCGGCGGAAGCCCCGGAGGGGCTGCTGCCGTTGGCCCGGGAGTGCATGGGCCTGGTGCAGCTTTGTCCTCTCCTGGAAAAAGAGATCGAGCAAAACGGCCAGCAGAAGCTGCTGCGGGAGGTGGAACAGCCGCTCTGCGAGGTGCTGGCCTCGATGGAGCTGACCGGCTTTCGCATCGACCGACAGGGCCTGCGGGAATTCGGTGTCTATCTGGACGGCCTGATCGCCGCGTTGGAGCAGGAGATCTACGAGTTGGCCGGCGGCCAATTCAACATCAATTCCCCCCGCCAGCTGGCGGAGGTACTGTTTGAGCGACTGGGGCTGCCCGCCAAAAAGAAGACCAAAAGCGGCTATTCCACCAACGCCGACGTACTGGAGGAGCTGATCCCTTACCATCCCATCGTCAGCAAGATCCTGGAGTACCGCAAGTACAAAAAGCTTTCCTCCACCTATGTGACGGGGCTGGAGGAGACCATCGGGGCGGACAGCCGTATCCGGTCGGTGTTCCACCAGACCGAAACGCGCACCGGGCGCATCAGCAGCGCCGAACCCAATATGCAGAATATCCCCATCCGTACCGAACCGGGCAGCCGGATGCGCGATTTCTTTGAAGCGGAGGAGGGGTATCTGCTGGTGGACGCGGATTATTCCCAGATCGAGCTGCGGGTGCTGGCGGCTCTGGCCGAGGATACCGCCATGATCGAAGCATTCCGCAGCGGAGAGGATGTCCATACCAAAACCGCCTCTCAGGTCTTTGACCTGCCCCCGGCGTTTGTCACCCCGCAGATGCGTTCCCGCGCCAAGGCGGTGAATTTCGGCATCGTCTACGGCATCGGCGCCTTTTCCCTTTCCCGTGATATCGGCGTTTCGGTGCAGGAAGCGGATCAATATATCAAAAACTACAAAAAAACGTACAGCGGCATCGCTGCCTATCTGGAGCGCTCCATCGCCGAAGCGAAGGAGAAGGGCTACGCCGAAACGCTGTTCGGCCGCCGCCGTCCCCTGCCGGAGCTGCGTGCTTCCAACCGGGTGCAGCGGGCCTTCGGCGAGCGGGTGGCCATGAATATGCCCATCCAGGGGACCGCAGCGGATATCATTAAGATTGCCATGGTGCGGGTTTACCGCCGGCTGAAGCAGGAGGTCCCCGCCGCCCGCCTGATCCTGCAGGTGCACGACGAGCTGATCGTGGAGACCCCGGCGGAAACCGCCGAACAGGTGCGCCGGCTGGTGCAGCAGGAGATGGAGACGGCAGCCACGCTTTGTGTCCCGCTGCTGGTGGAGGCCAAGGTGGGCCGTACCTGGGGCGAAGCGCACTAAGAAAAGTTTGTGCAGGGCAAGCGGGTGGGCGGCGCAGCCACCCGGGCCCGGGCCTGCCCCCGCAGGGGGCAGCGGCGCGCGAAGCGCGCCGGGCTGCGCCGCCCCTTCTCCCGCCCGGCAGTTTTCCGCAAAGGAGTGAAAACCGATGGACTGTGAAATACGCCCCATGACCGCACAGGAGCTTCCCGCCGTCGCCGCGCTGGAACGGGCCTGCTTTTCCCACCCGTGGAGCGAGCAGAGCCTTTCGGCCAGCCTGCACAACGGTCGCTCGGTGTTCCTTACCGCCCACGGCGCAGGAGAACTGCTGGGCTACCTCGGTATGGAGTACGTACTGGGGGAGGGCAGCGTCACCAATGTGGCGGTGTTCCCGCCGTACCGCCGGCAGGGGGTGGCCGATGCCCTGCTGGGCCGGCTGCTGCAAACCGCCCGCGCCATGGGCCTGCAAACCGTTACGCTGGAGGTGCGCGCCGGCAACGCCGCCGCCGTCGCCCTCTATCACAAATGGGGATTTCTCCCGGTGGGCCGCCGCAAAAACTACTATACCGCCCCCACCGAGGATGCTATACTAATGACGGTCACCCTGTGACTGAAAAAGGAGAACCAGAGGTTATGAAAAAGAATCCGATCCACTTCTACTGGGGCCGCAAAAACGGCCTAGTCGTCACCCGGGAGGGGGAGAACGGCAGCCATCCCGAGGTCGTATTCGTCAGCAATCAGCTTTCGCTGGAAAAGCTGCAAAAGGCCGCGGCGGTGGCCGTCGTCGGGCTGCTGCTCGTTTGGCGGGTGGCCCGCCGGATCCGCCGCCATCAGAAAAAACGCAAATGATCAGAGGACAGCATGAAGATTTTAAGCATTGAAACCAGCTGTGATGAGACCGCCGCCGCTGTCATAGAGGACGGCCGAAGGATCCTATCCTCGGTGATCCATACCCAGGTAGAGGAACACAAGCTGTACGGCGGGGTGGTGCCGGAGATCGCCTCCCGCCGCCATACCGAATCCATCTGCGGCGTAACCGCCGCCGCGCTGGAGCAGGCGGGCCTTACAGTCGGGGAGACCGACGCCGTGGCCGTCACCGCCGCCCCCGGTCTAATCGGTGCGGTGCTGGTGGGGGTCAACTTTGCCAAGGGGCTGGCACTGGCCGCCGCCAAGCCGCTGATCCCCGTGCACCATATCCGGGGGCACGTGGCGGCCAACTATCTGGCCCACCCGGAACTGGAGCCGCCCTTTTTAGCGCTTATCGTCAGCGGGGGGCACAGCCATATCGTTCTGGTGCGGGATTACTGCGATTACACCGTCCTGGGCCGCACCACCGACGATGCCGCCGGTGAGGCTTTCGATAAGGCTGCCCGCTCGGTGGGGCTGCCGTATCCCGGCGGCGTGGCGCTGGATGCCCTCTCCCACGAGGGCAACCCGGCAGCCTACCCGCTGCCCACCCCCCACGCCGAGGGCGCATTCAATTTCTCTTTTTCGGGGCTTAAAACCGCGGTTATTAACCTGGCGCACAACGCGGCGCAAAAAGGGGAGCCGCTGGTAGCGGCCGATCTGGCCGCCAGCTTCTGCAGCCACGTCAGCCGTATCCTGTGGGAAAAGACCGAGCAGGCGGCCAGGCATTTCGGGTGCGATAGGCTGGTGCTGGCAGGCGGCGTTTCCGCCAACAGCTGGCTGCGCCGCCGCGCCGAGGAGGGCTGCGAAAAAAACGGCTGGCAGCTCTTTATGCCGCCGCTTTCCCTCACCGGGGATAATGCCGCCATGATCGGCGCGCAGGCCTATTACGAGTACCAAGCGGGACATACCGCCGCGCTTTCCCTCAACGGCCTGCCCACCATGGAGATCACCGAGCAATTCTGACCGAACCCCCGCCGTGCCGACGGTTTGCGGCCCGCAGGGCCGCCCGCCCCCCTGCGGGGGGCGGGCGCTGCGGCCTTCCCGTGGCGCCGGCGAATGTTGACAAAAAATTAACAATTTTGGTGGTAGCATTTCCCTCAGGGATGGGGTATAATAGGGTTGAAAATAGTGCCGGGCAATCCCGGATCAACAGAAGGGAGTTTTAAAAATGGCATTAACTACCAATCAGCACGTTTTGAAGTGGGTGGACGAGATGGTCGCCCTCACCAAGCCGGACCGCGTGGTGTGGATCGACGGCAGCGAGGAGCAGTTGGAGGCGCTGCGCGCCGAGGCCTGCGCCACCGGCGAAATGGAAAAGCTGAACGAGGAAAAGCTGCCCGGCTGCTATCTGCACCGCTCCGCCGTCAATGACGTCGCCCGTGTGGAAGGGCGCACCTTTATCTGCACCCGCAACAAGGAGGACGCCGGCCCCACCAACAACTGGATGGACCCTCAGGAGACCTACGAAAAGCTGGGCAAGCTGTACGACGGCGCCATGAAAGGCCGTACCATGTATGTCATTCCCTACTGCATGGCCCACGTCGGCTCCCCCTTTGCCAAGATCGGCTTTGAACTGACCGATTCCATCTACGTTGTGCTCAGCATGGCCATTATGACCCGCATCGGGCAGGAAGTACTGGACTTTCTGGGCGACAGCCCCGATTTCGTCAAGGGTCTGCACGCCAAAAAGGACCTCAGCGAGGAGGACCGCTATATTGTCCATTTCCCGGAGGATAACACCATCTGGAGCATCAACTCCGGCTACGGCGGCAACGTGCTGCTGGGTAAAAAGTGCTTTGCGCTGCGCATCGCTTCCTTCCAGGCCCGCAAGGAGGGCTGGATGGCCGAGCATATGCTGATCCTCGGCATCGAAAACCCCGAGGGCGAAACCAAGTATGTCTGCGCCGCGTTCCCCTCCGCCTGCGGTAAAACCAATCTGGCCATGCTTATCCCGCCCAAAAAGTACGCCGAAATGGGCTACAAGGCCTGGTGCGTCGGTGATGATATCGCCTGGCTGCGCATCGGCGAGGACGGACGCCTGTGGGCGGTCAACCCCGAATACGGCTTCTTCGGCGTAGCGCCCGGCACCAATGCCAAGAGCAACCCCAACGCGCTGGCGACTACCCGCCGGAACACCATCTTTACCAATGTGGTGCATAACCTGGAGGATAACACCATCTGGTGGGAGAAGCTGGATAAGAATCCGCCCAAGCACGCCGTCAACTGGAAGGGCGAACCCTGGGACGGCAGCGACGGCACCCCCGGCGCGCATCCCAACAGCCGGTTCACCGCCCCCAGCGTCAATTGCCCCTGCCTCTCGCCGGAATATAATAACCCCAACGGCGTTCCGATCTCCGCCATCATCTTCGGCGGCCGCCGTGCCAAGACCGCTCCGCTGGTCTACCAGTCCCGCGACTGGGCCCACGGCGTGTTCGTAGGCTCGGTGCTGGCCAGCGAGACCACTGCCGCCGCCGCCGGTGCCGTCGGCGTGGTCCGCCGTGATCCCATGGCCATGCTGCCCTTCTGCGGCTACCATATGGGCGATTACTTCGGCCACTGGCTGGAGATGGGCGAAAAGTTGGGCGACAAGGCCCCCAAGATCTTCCACGTCAACTGGTTCCGCACCGATGATGAGGGCAACTTCCTGTGGCCCGGCTTCGGCGATAATATGCGGGTGCTGCTGTGGATCCTGGCCCGCTGCGAGGGCAAGGTCAGCGCTCGGGAGACCGCCATCGGCTACCTGCCCTATGTCAAGGATATCGACATCGAGGGGCTGGAAAACAACGGCCGGGAGTTTACCCACATGATGCTGGATGAGCTGCTGACGGTGGATAAGGCGCTGTGGCGTGAGGACGTCGAGGGCATCGAGACCTTCTATGCCAAGCTGGGTGACCGCCTGCCCGCCAAGCTGCGCGAGGAGCTGGAAACGCTCAAGGAGAATCTGAAGTAAAACGGGATAACGCAGGCTCTCCCATCTACACGGTGGGGGAGCCTTTCCCTTGACAATACAGGACGGAGAACCGATATGGAAAGCATCTTTGAAAATACCACCACCCTTACCCGGCAGAACCTGACCGAGCTGGCCCGTACCACCGCCCCCAAATGGAGCTGGCTGACCGGCCTGATCCCGGCCCTGCTGGCTGTTCTGGCGGCTGTCTGGGGCCTGGTCAAAAACGGGATCGGCCTGGGGCCGGGGCTGCTGCTGTTGGCTGCGGCGGCGCTGCTCATCACCACCTTCGGCGCGCCGGGGCGGGTGGCCCTGCGGGTTGCCCGCAAGAACCACGAGCGCTACGGCTGCGAGGTGACCGTTACCCTGCGGTTTTACGCGGACCGGATCGTCGTCTGCAACCACCAGGAGCAGACCGAGGCGGACCTGCCGTACAGTCAGATCGCAGCGGTTCGCCAAAGCCGCCGCCTGTACCTGCTGGTGCTGCCGGGGCGCATGGCGCTGCTGCTGGAAAAGACCGCCTTTACCAAGGGCGATCCCGCCGCGTTTGCCGCCTTCCTCCGCCGGCAGTGCCCGGGCCGGGTCGCTTTCTAAGGTTTTTTTGGACTTTCTGCAAGCCGCCCGTCGCAGCCGCAGGCCCGGCGGCGCCTTGGCGCCGCCGCGGCAGGCCTTCGGCCTGCCGGCCCGCCCTTCGGGCGGGCGGCCTGCGGCCTGCTGCCCCGCGGCTTCGCACCCACCAGGGCGCCCGCCGCCCCGAAAGGGGCGGCGGGCGCCTTTTACGCTCTCTCAGACCTTATTCTTCCGCGACCAGGTGCCGCAGGCTGTCCGTTTCGGTGATCTTGCGGATGACGCGGCAGGGGTTGCCGGCCGCCAGCACCCCGTCCGGGATATCGTGCAGGACCACGCTGCCCGCGCCGATCACCACATCGTTGCCGATGGTCACGCCGCCGATAACCGTCACGCCGCAGCCGATCCAGACATTGTTGCCGATCCGGATCGGCTCGGCGTTTTCGGCGATGGTGGGCAGACCGTCATCCCCGCGCAGCAGCCCCAGCCGTTCGTAGGCCAGCAGGGGATGGGAAGCCGCCATCAGCGAAACGTTGGGGGCGATCATCACGTTATCTCCGATATAAACGTCGGCGTCATCCAGTACACAAAAGTTGTAGTTGGCAAAAAAGTCCTCCCCGATGTAGGTGTGCAGGCCGTAGTTGAACTGCACCGGACTCTGGAAGTAGAACCGTTCCCCGATCTTGCCCAGAATGGAGCGCATCAGTGCGGGTCCCCGCTCGTCGTATTCGTCCAGCGTGTTGTACAGGCGGCAGGTCTCGTGCGCTTTGTGCTTGGTGTCCCGCAGCTCCATCGAATTGGGCCGGAACAGCAGCCCCGCCCGGATTTTCTCGGTCTCCTTCATGTCGTTTCCTCCTCTGTCTTTTGAATGTAACCGGTTACATATCCAAAAATACTATACCACGTCCACGCTTGCCTGTCCATCCCTCCCACGCCCCCGGCCGTATTTTTATCGATTGTGCCGAGAGAGGGCCGGGTCCTCTTGTGCACAATAGCTCAAGCAGGGCGACAATGGCCGCCCTCCTGCGGAGGAATAGGGCAGATCTGCCCCTTGCCCGCTTCACAGCCCGGCTTGTCCCCGGGTTACCAAAGCGGCGTTGGGCGGTAAGCCGGGTTTGTCGGCCCGCCTGCCGTACGGATCCGTTTTGGAAAGTTTCTCAAAAAAATCCGGCGCAGCCTACTGGCCACGCCGGGATCGTACCGGCCGAAGATCTCAAGCACGGCTCGAGGTCTGTGCGGTTGCGGGACAGCCTCAGGCCGGTGATCATGATCAGCTCCTGCCCGGCGGCCATTTTGCCGGCGGCGTCCCTGAACAGGAATCCAAGTCCCACGGGCGATTCCTGTTTTACCCGGGAAAACCCCGCCGCACGGCAGCACAAAGGTTTCGTTCTGCCCGCGGGGGTCAGGGTTCCTCCCCGTTGCTATCTTTTAACCTGCTTACCAAAAGCCGTAGCAGGTACCCCAGCTCGATGAGCGCCATGCAGCCCAAAGTAAGTATATATAGCCAATCACTCGCAAGAATCCCGTTTTCCACCGGGGCGATTCCCCAGCGCACCTCGTTTCGGAAAATATCAGCCACTTTCGCAGCCAGACCAATGATTAGCAAAACGGCCGAAGCGACGCTCCACCACGCCGAATAGCTGCCCCCCGGAGGAATCCAGGCCTCCCGCCAAATCATCTCCATCGCAGCCAGGGTAACCGCTAGAATCACACTGGCCAACCAGCTAAAAGTGGGATCAAACCAAGGCACCCCGCCGTCCAATAGTGCTATATTGCAGAACAGCAGCACCGGCATCACAAAGAACGCGTGGGCAAAGCACTTTGTGCGAATCTGCTTCTGCCGCTCGTCATACGGCTCCGCAGCGCGGCGCCGGTCGTTGTTATTTCGCTCGTCAGTCATCGTATTCCTCCTCCCAGAACAGCTCATCCAACGTTTTACCCAGCGCCCGGCAGATCTGCCGGCACAGGTTGATGGTGGGGTTATAGTCTCCTTTTTCAATCGCCACGATGGTTTGGCGGGAAACGCCCACCCGGTCGGCCAGCGCCTGCTGGGAAAGATCCATCGCCGCCCGGGCGGCCTTCAGCTTCAGGTTTTTCATACCGTTACTCCCCGCACCGGCGGTCGGCCGCCAGCCTGGCTGCCAGTGTCAGCAGGATCACCAGGCCCATTGTCCCGATCACCAGATTCATGCTGTTGGCTACCGTCATCCCGCCAGAAAATCCCCTGCTGTGGGTCAGTTCGGCGGCGCCCAGCGCCAGATTTACCACCGTCACCAGCCCGATCATCAGCAGGGCCTGTTTCGGCTTCTGCCGGATCCCCAGGTAGGCGTCCTTCACAACGGCCACACAGGCAAAGACCGTAACCCCCAGGCACATCCCGCCAAAGGCCGGCAGTGCCGCGTCATGCGGCTGCCAGTCCAGCAGGTTCATCGCAAGATACACCCCGGCCAAAAAGATCAGCATGGTGTAAAACCCGGCCCGGTAGGCCGCGCCGCGTGCGAGCAGCTGCCGCTCGTCAAACTGCGCCTGCCCCTTCGCGGTCAATACCCGCCAGATCAGCAGGAGGAGAACTACCGCCAACACGGCCGTTCCCATAACACTCATCGATCCGTCCATCTTGCTCTCCCTCCGTTCTGCTCAGTGCCGCAGCAGCCAAAGCGCCAGGTACAACGCTATGTTTACGGCAATGGTGATTCCCAGCCCCAGCCAGAAGAACTGCTGCTCTGTCATCGTAAGATCCCTCCTGTCATTTGCGGCCCAGGATTGCCCGCACGACCATAATAATCCCCCAGATCACAAACATCAGGAGGAACGGCGTGACGGGATTCTGCAAAATTGCCATGTTACCGGCACCTCCCTTGCTGCTGCCAGTGTAGCACAGCAACTGCATCATGTCAAGTATATTTTACAAAACTTAAAGTTTTCTTGACTTTTCCAGCCGCCTCTGCCCGCCGCAAACCGCCCCGCAGGGCGTTTCGGCTCCGCCGAAACCCGCGCTCGGGGAGCGCGGCGCCCGCCTGCGGCGGGCGGCCCTGCGGGCCCGGCACATGTCCGTGTCTTTTCCCCCTGCCGGCCGCAGCAAAAAAAAGCGCAGCCGGGGCCGCCGGCTGCGCTCAGGGAACTTATAAAAGAGTAAAACGGCTCAATCAGCACACCAAAGCACAGAGGTGGACAGATTCCGCCTCTGCGGTTGATCGGGAGCCGGTCGCGACCGGCGCAATGCGCAGGATCAGGGTATGATAAAAACGGTCCGGCCGCCGCAGAGCTTCTCCTCAGCCCCAAAAAACCTGCATGGCAAGGATCAGCAGCGCGCCGCCTGCAAGGAACGCAAGGGCGATCAGGATCCCCGCCTTGAGCGCGCCGCGGATGGCAGCGTTGCGCTCCTCACGGCTCAGCTCGGCGCCGGTGTCCCAGGGGCGGTCATTCGCCTTGGCAGCGTCCGGCTCTGCAAAGTCGGCGCGGTCCGCGCGCTTGGGGATGCGCGGGATGAGCAACGGCTGCGGTTCAATCCCGCTCATGTCGGCAATGGTGCGGCCGTCGTCATCTTCATAAAAACGTTTCTTTTTACTCATTACTTATCATAAAGGTGGCAGCAAACAAAGTGGCCCGCCTCGATCTCCCGCTGGATGGGGGCTTCTTCCTCACAGCGTTTCATGCAGTTCGCACAGCGGGTGTGGAACTTGCAGCCCTTGGGCGGATTAGCCGGAGAGGGGATGGAGCCTTCCAGCACGATGCGGTTCATCTTCACCGTCGGGTCGGGCACCGGGATGGCGGAAAACAGCGCCTTGGTGTAGGGATGCAGCGGATTACGGAAGATATCCGACTTGGCGCCGTATTCCACCAGATTGCCGAGGTACATAACGCCGACGGTATCGGAGATGTGCTCCACAACGGAAAGATCGTGGCTGATGAACAGATAGGTCAGCTTGTACTTCTCCTGCAGCTCGTTCAGCAGGTTGATGATCTGCGCCTGGATGGAAACATCCAGCGCGGAAACCGGCTCGTCGCAGACGATGAATTCGGGGTTAAGCGCAAGCGCGCGTGCAATGCAGATACGCTGGCGCTGGCCGCCGGAAAACTCATGCGGATAGCGATCCTTGTGGAAGGGCTGCAGGCCGCAGTTGTCCATCACCTGGTCGATGTAGTCGTTGAATTCCTCCTTGGGCACAAGGTTGTGCTCACGCACGGCCTCGCCGATGATTTCCCCGACGGGCATACGCGGGGAAAGGGAGGAAAACGGATCCTGGAAGATGATCTGCATCTTTGTGCGCAGGGCGCGCAGCTCCTTGTGGGAAAGGTCGTAGATTTCCTGCCCGTTAAAGAGTACCTGGCCGGCCGTCTTGGAGTCGTACAGGCGCAGGACGGTACGGCCGGTGGTGGTTTTCCCACAGCCGGATTCCCCCACGAGCCCCATGGTGGTGCCGCGCTTCAGGTTGAATGTGACCCCATCCACCGCCTTGACATAGCCGACGGTGTGGGCGATCATCCCGCTTTTGATGGGAAAGTATTTTTTTAGGTGGTTGACCTGCAGAATGTACTGCGGGTCATATTCCACGGGGGTGAAATGGGGATCCTCAAACGGATTGACCTTGTTTGCCATGGTTATTCACCCTCCTTGTTCAGATTTTCCGGATAGAAACGGTAGCAGCAGACCTTATGCGTCGGGGAAAGAGAGATCTCGTGCGGATACTCGCCCTCACAGCCGCTCACGCACATTTCGCAGCGGTCCTTAAAATAGCAGTAGTTCGGCATGTCGATGGGGTTGGGAACCTTGCCGGGGATGGAATAGAGTTTATCCACCTGCTTGCCCACGACGGGCTTGGAGGCCATCAGACCGATGGTGTAGGGATGCGCGGGGTGGGCAAAGATCTCCTCTGCGGTGCCCTGCTCCACAATACGGCCCGCATACATGACGATGACATAGTCCGCCATCTCGGCAATGACGCCCAGGTCGTGCGTGATGAACATGATGGAGGAATTGATTTTATCCTTCAGGTTGCGCAGCAGGTCAAGGATCTGCGCCTGAATGGTCACATCCAGGGCGGTGGTGGGCTCATCGGCGATGATCAGCCGCGGGCTGCACGCAAGCGCCATGGCAATCATGACGCGCTGGCGCATACCGCCGGAAAGCTCGTGCGGGTACATCTTGTAGACGCCATCGCTGTTGGCGATACCGACCAATTCCAGCAGCTTAATGGTACGCTCCCGGATCTGTTCTTCGTTGTGCCCTTCCTTGTCATGCAGGGCGATGACCTCATCAACCTGGTCGCCGATGCGAAAAACCGGATTCAGTGCGGTCATCGGCTCCTGAAAGATCATGGAGATAAAGTTGCCGCGCAGATGCTGCATAACAACATCCGGCGCTTTGGTAACGTCGTAGGCCTTATCGCCGAGATTCAGGCGGATCTCGCCTTTGACAACCTGCCCCTGCGGGCGCTGGAGAAGCTGCATGATCGAAAGGCTCGTCACCGATTTCCCGCAGCCGGATTCCCCCACCACGCCGACCGTCTTGCCGACAGGGACGTTGAAAGAAATGCCGTCTACGGAATGTACCGTACCGACGTCGGTAAAAAAGTAGGTATGCAGATTCTCAACCTCCAGCACGTTGCCGGGGTCCTGCATTGTGGTCAGGTACTCGCTTTCGGGAACATTCTTGCGTTTATGCTGTTTTTCCAAAGCGTTGGTGATCCTGCGGTTTTCTTTCGTAATGCGGCGGGATTCCTTCGCGGACAGATAGCCGTCGTTTTGCTTCTTAGCCATTCAAAGCCCCTCCTTTCTTAGCGCTTCATCTTCGGGTCAAACGCATCGCGCAGACCGTCGCCGACGAGGTTGAAGGCAAGAACCGTCAGCAGCAGCAGCACACCGGCGGGGATCCAGATGAACCAGTAGGTCGTCAGCACGTGGGTGTTATTGACGTCGTTGATGATGTTGCCCCAGGAAGCGAACGGGAACTTGACGCCAAGGCCAAGGAAACTGAGCGTTGCTTCGGTAATGATGACGGAGCCAAGGCCCATGGTGCAGTTAACGATCAGCTGCGGGATTACGTTGGGGATCAGGTGCTTGAAGATGCGGCTTCGGACACGGATGCCGCAGGCCTCGGTGGCGGTCATAAATTCCTGCTCGCGCAGCGAAAGGATCTGACCGCGGACCAGCCGCGCGATGCCCGCCCAGCCAAGGACGCCCAGAATCAGCATCAGGTAGATAAGTCGTTTTCCGGGGTCCACCCGTTGCTGGTCCATGGCCGCACCCAAAATCAGGATGATCGGCATGGAGGGGATGCAGTAGAAGATATCGACCAGACGCATGATCAGGTCGTCGACCCAGCCCCCGAAGTAACCGGCAAGGCCGCCCAGAATAACGCCGAGCACCGTCTGAATGATGATGACAATAAAGCCGATCATCAGGGAGACACGCCCGCCGTACATCAGACGGGTCAGCATATCCATGCCGTACTTATCGGTGCCAAACCAGTGCTTGGCACTGGGGAAGGAATAGGAGTCGTACTGACGGGAGGTCTGCTGCTTGCGGATGATCCAGTTGGCATGGTTCTGGCTGCGCTCGATGGTGTATTCGGCGGTCGCGCTGGCGGGCTGTTCCTCCTGCACCAGTCCGTCATCCATCACAGCGATGCCGCCGCTTTCCTCGTCCGGGTCGGTCCCGGCGGTCTCATCGCCGGGGACCGCGGATTCGTCGGCGTAGACAAACTTTGTCTCACCGGCGGCAATGGTATCAATCAGCTTTTCCTTAAAGTCGCGGGAGAGGAAGACGTCGGGCATAATCGCCTGCACAATATAGCGGCTGATGTAGGCCACCTCATCCGTGCCGTTGAGCACCGAGCCGTCCGCTTCGATGGTGTATTCCGTGCCTGCGGCGGTAAAGACAAGCGGGGCGGGCTCCTCAGCGGTGCCCTCCTGAACGCGGGCGGCGTAGGCCTTCAGCGCGGCATAGACAAAGTCAAAGTCGAGCTTCTGCCCGTCAAGGGAGGAGTTGACAATGTCCTTGTAGGCAATGCCCACCACCGTGTCGCCGGAGGAAATAGCGTAGAAATCCTCCCCTTCCTGCGTCATGGTGTAGTGGTTGCCCCCATAGCTGAAGCCGGTAAGCCCCTTCTGGATGGCAAGCATGGTCTGCGCCTGCACGGGGGAGCCGAACTTGGAGGGATCCTTTGCCATATAGCGGAATTCTGTATTTTCTGTCACGGCGGCAAATTCCTTATTGATCGACTCGTCGCGGTAGAAGAATTCGTCCTCGGCGTAGGGGGAGACAAGCCCGCCGACGAACGAAAAGAGGAACATAAAGATCAGGATGCTCAAACCGACTACGGCCAGACGGTTGCGGAAAAAACGCTTGGCGACCAGCGCGCCGGGGGAAAGGACCTTGACGCGGCGGTCATCGTTCAGGGAATAGAACGGCTCGCCGCTGCCGGAGGACTGAGAATCCTTGTTGGCCGCTTCGGCTGTCTTGTCGGCCTTTCGCCGTGCAGAAGCGTCGGGAACGTTCTGCGCCCGCAGAGGGGGACGGCGGGTTTCCTTGTTATCGTCAAAAATGCTCATGGTCCTTCCTCCTTTCTCAAGCGATGCGTACGCGCGGGTCGACCACGGCGTACAGGATATCGGCGATCAGGTTGCCAAGCAGCGTCAGCACCGACAGAAACACAAGATAAAACATGGAAAACGGGATATCACCCGCGATCATCGCCTGGTAGGAGATGTAGCCGATACCGGGAATGGCAAAGAGCGTCTCGGTGATCAGCGCGCCGGAGAACAGTCCCGGCAGGCTGCCGCCGATGATGGTGACAAGCGGGATCAGCGTATTGCGGAAGGCGTGGTGGTAAACAACCTTCCTTTCGGAAAGCCCCTTGGCACGCGCGGTGCGGATGTAGTCCGCATTGAGCACCTCAAGCATATTGGTACGCGTGTAACGCATCAGGGAGCCGACGCTGATAACGACCAGTGTGACGACCGGCAAAACCAGATGGTGCGCTTTATCCAGGAACTGCCCCCATGCGCTGAGCTGGTTGTAGTTGCGCCCGACAAGGCCAAACAGGTCAAACCAGCCCAGCTTGACCGAGAATACAAGCTTGAGCAGGGAGGCAAAGAAGAAGGTCGGCAGCGAGATACCGGCAAGCGCCAGGATGGAAATCGTGTAGTCCGCCCTGCTGTATTGCTTGGTAGCGGCAATAATGCCGAGCGGGATGGCAATAAGCACCTCAAGCAGAAACGCAATGCCGCCCATGGCAAACGACAGCCAGATACAGTCATTGAATTTTTCAAGAACGGGAACCGTATAGAACCAGCTGTCGCCAAATTGGCCGCGCAAGGCGTTGCCTAACCATGCAAAGTAGCCGGGGATAATACTCTTATCCATGTTGTACATGGTGGTCAGCTGTGCCATCCATTCTTCAAAGCTCTTGGAGCCGGGCTGCATGGATTTCTGCCGCGCCATGTTTTCAATATAGGATGTGGGCAGGCACCGCATCAGCGCGTAGATCAGAAAACCCACAAAAAACAGGATCACAATCGAAATCAGGATTCGTTTCAGTATGTATTTTCGCAAATGGATTACCTCCGTTCTGATGTGTGCGTTCGTTTTCTATCTCTTGGGGCCCTGCTGCACACCAAGCAGCGTTCCGAAAGGGCGAAGCGCTCCTTGCTGTACAGTCGGGCAGCCCGACGGCCGCCAAAGACCGCCGGGCTGCATGATATCCTGTTGGGATGCCGTGTTCGAACCGAGCAAAAACTTATTTCAGCTCGGTGTTCTCAATCTCGCTCATCCAGCCGTAGAAGGTGGTGATGTCAGGGGTGACAGTTTCCATGTTCACGCGCTCGGTAGAGAAGATGATGGCATTCTGACGCTGGTAGACGGGGACCTCTACCGCCCAGTCAACAACGGTGTCAAGGCAGGCCTTGTACATGGTCTTGCGGTAGCTCTGGTCAAGGGACTCACGCGCCTGCATGATCATGGTATCAAGGTCAGCGTCCGCGATGCAGTACATATAGTTGGAACCGCCCTGGTGGGGGCCGCCGTAGGGGTTGGTGCCAACGCCCTTGTCGCCGCTGAAGTTGGCAACGTCAGAGTAATAGATCTGGTACATATCCGGATCGATCGTAGCACCCCAGGCAGCGCACCACATGTCCACCTGACGCGCGTCGAGGGAAGCCCACAGCTCGGAGCTGTTGGTCAGGTCGGTGACGATCAGCTTCATGCCAATGGTCTCAAGCGCCTTGGAAGCCTCGGAAACCATCATGAAGGAGGGGTGGTTACCGGTGCCGTCCGCGGGGATCTGCAGCTCATATTCCAGCTTCGCGCCCTCGGGAGCAGCGGTGAGCTTGCCGTCCGTGACGGTGTAGCCGGCAGCCTCAAAGAAGCCGAGAGCAGCATTGAGGGCAGCCTCATAGCGCTGCTCGGCGGTCATATCGGAGGTGTAAATGTCATTGCCGTCCTTATCGACGGAGAAAGCAACCTTATAGCCGTCGTCCGTAGCCTGCGGAGCAGCCCAGGAGGTGTTGGAGATGGGATAGTTGATGACCGCGGCACGCTCACCGTAGTAGGATTCCACCGCGACGTTGCGGTAAACGGAGAATACGGTGGCAAACGCCTTGCGCAGATCCTTGGAAGCTTCACTGCCGGGATCGCCGCCAACGTTGACGCGCGCGGAGCTCATGCCGAGGTAGCCGTAGCCGAGGTTGTCAACGGTATTGGTGGTAATGGTCTTACCGGTAGTGCCTTCACCGCCGTTCGCCTTAGTGATGGCGTCGACCGTGTCTTTGGAGAAGCTGGGGTCGGTGATATCGATGGTGCCGGTGACAACGCCGTTAAGCTTGTCGTCATCGCTCATGCACTGCTGGAAGTTGATGTACTTGGTCTTCGGAGCGCCCTTGTAATAGGTCTCATTGGCCTCGAAGTAAACTACGCCGTCCTCATACTTGATGAACTTATAGGCGCCGGCGCCCACGGGCTGGGTGGTCTTGGCGCGAACGCTGCTCAGATCGCCCTTGGGGAAGCCGAAGCTGTTGTTGTCATAGTCATACAGGGCTTTGTCGCCGTAGTAGTGCATCGGGGCAATGGAAACGCCCAGCTGGTAGATGGCGGTTGCGTCAACCTTGTCAAGCGTGACGGTCATGCTGTAGTCGCCGGTCTTCTTGATGCCGGAGATGTTGGCAGCGGACTCGCCGGTCTGGACGCCTGCCTGATAATCGGCGCCGAGGGCGGCGATGGTCAGCATGTCAAGGGTGGAACCGGCGCTCTCAACGGAAACAGCCTCATCGACATCGCCGCCGAATTTATCAAGGATCGCCTGCCAGAAATCTTCGACAGTTGCATCCTCAGCCAGCGTATAGCCCCAGTTGGCAGCGCAGGCAGCGACGGAATCGGTGGCGGCGTTGTAGCCGTTGCTCTTGCAGTAATCAACGATCTCCTGCGCAAGGGCAGCGCCGGCCTGGTTGTTATAGTAATCCCAGAAAGCGTTGTACTGCTCTTCGGTGTAGAGGTCGGTGGCGGTGTAGCCATCCGGACCGGCGGCGTAAATTACGCTGCCGCGGCTGCTCATGCCGCTGCGATACTCGCTCATGCCCTGAATGGGAACGGCATACAGCGTGGAGTTGCCGTCATAGGTCGGGTCGCAAAGAACGTACATCGAGAAGATGACGTCGTCGATGGTGAGCTTTTCGCCGTCGGAGAAGGTGATATCCTCACGCAGCGTAAAGTTGTAGTCGACAGTGCCGTCGGCGTTCTCAACGATCTCGCAGTCGGCAGGCCCATAATAAGTATAGTCAGTACCGTTGTAGCTGACTGTTTCGCCCTCGATACCGTTCATAATGATCGCGCCCTGACGGTCGTTGGAGAGCAGGCTGATCTGCGTCATCGCGTAGACATCCTGGTCATAGGCGGTCTCAGAGAAGAACGGGGAGAACTTTTCATTGAACGGGGCATAGCCTACGACCAATGGGGTGTTTTCCTTGCCCTGGTTGGTCTTATCGCCGCATCCGGCAAAAAGACCCAGGCACATGACCAGAGAAAGGATCAGTGCAAGTGTTCTTTTCATTCAAACTACTCCTTCTTTATTTATTTTGCTTCAACGGGATCGGATTGTCCCGTAGGGCACAAAAACAGTGCGCTCCGCGCGTATACGCGCGGACGAAAAGGGAGTACTCCCTTTTCGTGGGGGGCCGGAGCTCCCAGGACATGATACAACCTATGAGCTTTTGATTGCTACAACATTACTAATATACCACAAAACACGACTGGTTGTACAGTAAAAAAATTTAACAAACACGGTTTCTTTAACAAACGCTGTCGTCAGACAGTTTCCCCCAGTTTGATGCGAGGAAAAAACGCCGGATTTCCCATGCGGCGAAAAACCCCACGGCCTTCAGCAGCAGATAGACCGCGCCCCATAGCAGGTGCCGTTCCTCTGCGGCCACGGCCAGAAAAACAATCTCGGCGGCGGCGCCGAGCGCGGCAAAGATTGCTGCTGCGGCAGCCCGCCGCGGCAGCACCGGAACCGAACGCTCGTAGCGGTATTCGCGCACGGCGCTCCAGTTGGCCCCCAGCCGCACGGCGGCCCACGCCACCAGGAGCGAGCAGGTCAGCTCGCCGAGGTAGGGCAGGATCACATAAAAGCAGTTGCTCATCCCCGGCGCCGGCAGGCAGCCGCCGGCGATCGAAACGGCCGTCAGCAGCGCCGTCAGCACCCAGAACTTTTTCTTTTTTGCCGTGTGCTGCGACTTGTCCTCCAGGGCATAAAGCTCACCCTCGTAGACATATTCGCCCGAAACATTCAGATGAAAGTCGTTGAGGTAGGAATTTGCACCGCGCTTCCCTCGCTTTTTCGCCATCACGCAATCCCCGTCAGATCAAAGTCTGCCAGAGCCTTTTCCGCTTCGGCACAAACGCCGCGCAGGCACTCTTCGTCAAACGGGCTGCCAAGCCCCGCGTTTTTCAGCAGGTCAGTGAATGTGCGGCTGCCGCCCTGTCCGGTGTAGGCCATGTAATGCTTCCATGCGTTCGGAAGATCCCTGCGGATCATCGCCCAAAATTCAAGCGCCACGGTCTGCGCCAGGCAGTAGTCGATATAATAAAAGGGGCTGGAATAAATGTGATGTTGGCGCTGCCAGCCCTCGCCGTCGGCATAAAACGGGATCTCGCCGTCAAGCTTCATCCAGGGCATATAAACACCCAGCAGCTCCTTCCACACGGCATGGCGTTCGGCGGGGGTCATATCCGGCTTTTCATAGACGATGTGCTGGAAGTGGTCGACCATCGTGCCGTAGGGGATGAACGTCAGCGCGCCGGAAAGGTGGCTGTAACGGAACTTTGTCGCATCCGCGCCGAAGAAGCCCTCGGCCCACGGCTCCGCAAAAAACTCCATGCTCATGGAATGGACCTCGCAGGCTTCCATGCTGGGCCAGATATAATCGATAGGGATGCGCTTGCGGTTCGTCCAGGCTTCAAAGGCGTGGCCCGCCTCGTGCGTCACGACCTCTACGTCGTGCTGCGTTCCGTTAAAGTTGGCAAAGATGAACGGTACCTCATAGTCCATGATACTGGTGCAGTAGCCGCCGGCCTGCTTGCCCTCGGTGGAAAGCACGTCGAGCAGCTCGCAGTCGAGCATGGTCCGGAAAAACTCCTTCGTTTCGGGCGAAAGCTCGCCGTAGAATTTCATGCCATGGGCCAGGATCTCATCGCTGGTCCCCACGGGACGCGGGTTGCCGGAGCGGAATTCGAGCGCATTGTCGGCAAAGCTCATCGGGTACTGCTTGCCCAGACGCTTTGCCTGCTCGCGGTAGACCTTATCCGCCACGGGGACGAGATACTTCACCACCGCCGCGCGGAATTTCTCCACGTCCGCCTTGGTGTAGCAGTTGCGGCCCATGCGGTAATAGCCCAGCGTGGTGTACCCCTCGTAGCCAAGCTTTTTGCCCATCCGGTCGCGCAGATGGACAAGCTCGTCGTACAAAGCGTCAAACGCCTGCTGGTGGTCCTTGTACCACCGGCCCTCGGCCTTCCAGGCAGCCAGACGGCGGGCGTCGTCCGCGTCGGTTTTGAACGGAGCCAGCTGGGAGAGGGTGTAGGTCTTGCCCTCAAAGGGGATCTGCGCCGAGGCCAGCAGCTTTTCATACTCCTGCGTCAGCTCGTTCTCCCGCTGCAGCTCGGGGATGATCTCGGGGGAAAAGGTCTTCAGCGCAATCTCGGCGTTGAGGAACATCAGGTCTCCGTATTCCTTTTCAAAGTCCGCGCGGAAAGGCGAAGCGAGCATCGCCGCCGTCCACTGCTGGCTATACTCCTGCAGCTCAGGGCCAAAGCTGTTCCAGAATTTTTCCTCCCCGTCGTAGAACGCGTCGCGCGTATCGATGCTGTGGCGGATATGGGCGAGGTTCGCGGCGGTGTCCAGGTGCTTTTCAGTCTCCTGCTGCCGGAGGAACACGGCTTTTGCCTCCTCATAGGTTTTAGCGGCCTTCAGCTGTTCGGTCAGCGCGCGGAGCTGCTGCTTGGTTTTCTCTGTGTCAGGACGGGCATAGGGCATCTGTGAAAATTTCATGAGCTACCTCCGTGTTTTAAGAGAGTGTGGTGACGGGCCCCCATACAAAAAGCGGTTGCCGTGTGCGTCGGCAGAGGGCAAAGCCGCCTGGCAGCCCCGTCGGCAACCATGCTCGCAGCGGCCGCTGTAACAGGCAGAAAGCCCGTAAGTGCGCTGCGCGGCAAACGGAAATCATTCATATTATACTGGATAAATCAAATTTACGCAACTCCCATTCCCCGCAGGGCGGGTAAAAGTCATTTCCCCGTTGCTCTCTGCCCGCCGCAAGCCGCCCCGCAGGGCGTTTCGGCTCCGCCGAAACCCGCGCTCGGGGAGCGCGGCGCCCGCCTGCGGCGGGCGGCCCTGCGGGCCCGGCTTGCGTCCTCAGCCCCTTTGCCCGCTGTGTTTGCATTTCTCCCCGCCCCGTGCTACAATTAAAAACCGTGATTCCCATGATCCCTATCGGAAAAAGCAAGGAGACTGATCGCTTGGAAAGAATGTTTACCCGCGCGGACCTGCGCCGGATGCTGGTGCCGCTGATGATCGAGCAGGCGCTGGCCATGACCATCGGCATGGCGGATACCGTCATGGTCGCCTCCTGCAGCGAGGCCGCCGTCTCCGGCGTCTCGCTCATCGATTCGGTCAACGCGGTCTTTTTGTGGCTGTTCCCGGCGCTGGCGACCGGCGGCGGCGTGGTGCTGGCGCAGTACGTCGGCCGCGGCGAGGAGCAGAACGCCCGCCGTTCGGTGGGGCAGCTCACGCTGCTGCTGTTTGGCTTTTCGCTGGCTGTTTCGGTGCCGTTTTTGCTGTTTCGGGATGCCCTGCTGCGGCTGCTGTTCGGGCAGATCGAAGCGTCGGTGATGGCCTGCGCCCGCACCTATTTCACCGTCTCGATCTTCAGCTATCCCTTTCTGGCGCTTTACAATGTCGGCGCGGCGGTATTCCGCGCGCAGGGCAATTCCCGCCTTTCCATGACCGCCTCCACCGCCGCGAACGTCCTCAATCTTATCGGCAACGCCGTGCTGATCTACGGCTTCGGGCTGGAGGTGCTGGGCGCGGGGCTGGCTACCCTGGCCGCCCGGGTGCTGGGCGCCGCCATCATGATGATCCGGCTGCTGCGCCCCGAATGTCGGGTGGGGCTGCGCTCCCTCGGCGACCTGCGCCCCCAACGGGAGATGTTCGGCCGTATCCTGCGCGTCGGCATTCCCAGCGGTCTGGAAAGCGCGGCGTTCAATATCGGCAAGCTGCTGGTGGCCAGCCTGGTCTCCACCCTTGCCACCTCCGCCATCACCGCCAATGCCGTCATGAACACGCTGCAAAGCATCATTCTGATCCCCACCTCGGCCATCCACCTGGCGGCGGTGCCCATCGTAGGGCAGTGCCTGGGGGCCGGCCGCCCCCAGGATGCCCGCTACTACACCAAATGGCTGGTGGGGCTGGCGTACCTCTGTCTGCTGGTTACGGCGGGCGGCACGCTGCTGTTCTCCCACCCCATTCTCAGCTTGTTCCGCCTGACGCCGGAAACCGCCGCCGTTGCGCTGCGGCTGCTGCGGTTCTATTTCTGTATCGTCGTCACGCTGTACCCGCTGGCCTTTACCATCACCCCCTGTCTGCGGGCCGCCGGGGATGCCCGGTTCTGCCTCATCGGCGCCATGACCGGGATGTGGCTGGGCCGCATCCTGTGCAGCCATCTGTTTGTTTCCTTCGGCTGGGGCATCATGGGGGTGTGGCTGGCCATCGTCGCCGATTGGCTCATCCGCATCGCCTTTTACCTGCCGCGCTTTTGCTCCGGCGCCTGGCTGCAAAAGCGTGTGATATAGCCGCCTGTTCTGCGCCCCAAGGCCCTCCCCGCCCGGGGGAGGGCTTTTCGCCGCCCGCCGGGGGAAAGCCCCGTTTGCTCCCCAAACCGCCCAAATGCAAATCTGCCCTTCATTCAGACATGGATTTACGCAGCCGCGGCAAAAAAGCCACGGATTTTCCCGCCGCCTCCGCCGGTAAAAGCGTGTGATACAGCCGCTTGTTCTGCCCCCAAAGCCCTCCCCGCCCCGGGGAGGGCTTTTCGCCGCCCGCCGGGGGGAAAAGCCCCGTTTTCCCCCCGTAAAACCGCCGGAATGTAAAACTTTTCTTAAATTTTGTGTGATCTTAACGCAAACGCTGCAAAAAGCCCCCGTTTTGCGCGTATAGGTGAGGGGACCTTTTCCTCTTCCGCGGAACGCTTTCCTTTATTCTGCCGCAGGCCCGGGCATTTTGCCGGGGGCCGGCTTTGCCGTACCTTGAAAAAAGAATCTCGCCCGCCCCGCGCCGGCGTGCGCGCAAAGGGCTTTTGGCCGTCATAAATGGGACAACGGGGGAATATATTGCCAGTGAAACGATGGGACGGCAGCGGCCGGCCCTACTGCGGAGAGGAGAATGAAAATGGAGCTTGAACTGCGCCAGCAAACCGTCCTGAGCCATGAGACGATACTGGAGGAAACGGTGGAGCAGGCCGTGGAATGCGATGCCCTGCTGCCGGATTACTGCCCCGATATCCGCCGGATCCTGAAATGCACGCTGACCCCTGTCCCGATGGGGAACACCGTTACCGCCGGGCGGCTGGAGGTGGAGGGGCTGGCCACCCTCAATATCCTGTACATTTCCGCCGGGGGCGAACCGGCCCGCGGGGAGTACAAGGTCCCCTTCAGCCGGATGCTGGAGCTGCACGGCGAAGCGGAAAATCCGGTTATTTCGGTGACGCTGCGGCCGGGCAGCGTATCCTGCCGCGCCGTCAACCAGCGGCGGCTGGATATCCGGGGCGCGGTGGTCATTTCGGCCGTTGTCATCGCCTGCCGGCAGGAAAAGGTGCTGTGCGGCAGCGGCGATGAAACGCTGCAGCTGAAGACGGTGGAGAAAAAGGGCACGCGGCTGGCGGGCGCGGTCAGCCGGGAGGAGCGCCTGGGCAAGACCACGGTGCTGGAGGGCGCCGGCTCGCCGCTGACCCGGGTGCTGCGCTGCGATGCCGCCGTGACCCGCCGGGAGGAAAAATGGTCGGACGGCCGGCTGGTGGTCTCCGGCGAGGTGCAGGCGGCGGCCGCCTGCGCCAATGAGGCCGGCGGCTGGGAGCGCGCCGTTTGCACTTTGCCCTTCGAGCTGGCGCTGGACGCGCCGGAGGCCGCCGACGCCGTCTTTGATGTGCGGTGCGCCGCCCTTTCCGCCGCGGCGGAGCTGGCGCAGGATGACGACGGGGAGTACCGCAGCCTGGATTGGAGCGTGACCGTTTCCGCCTGGGCCGCCGTCTACCGGCCGTACACCGAAACCGTCTGTACCGACGGCTATTCCACGCGCTATCAGTCAGCCTGCCGCAGCAGGACGCTGCAGACGGTGGAACTGTCGGATCTCTGCCGGGAAAGCGAGACCCACCGGGAAACGCTGCCGCTGCCGGAGCAGACCGAGGAGGTGGTGGCCCTCTGGGCCCGGCCGGAGGGCTGTCAGGTCTCCCCGGAGGGGGACGGCCTGCTGGCCGAGGGACGGCTGGGGCTGACGCTGCTGACCAGAATGAGCGACGGGGAGTGGTACAGCTTTGACCGGACGCTGGAGCTGCAGCGGCGCATCCCCGGCGGGGAGGACGCCCGCTGGGACGCCGCGCTGGAGTGCCGCGGGGTCCGTTGGGAGCAGACCGGCGGGGAACTGGCGCTGACCTGCGAGCTGTTCTGGCAGGGGGCGGTGCGCCGCACCCTGCGTCAGCCGGTGCTGGAGGAGATCACGGTGGAGGAGAACCGCCCCCGGGAGGACGCGATGCCCCGGGGCCTGTATATCTACATGGCGGACGAAGGCGAAAGCCTGTGGGAGATCGCCAAGCGCTACAACACCAGCGAAGCGAGGATCCGGGAGGATAACGGCGAGATGGGCGACTGCTGCCCCGGCGGGCCGCTGCTCATCCCGGTGTAAGGGGCACCCCCGCCGGGCGGCGGCGCCGGGCCGCTTTGGCGGCCCGGGAGCGCCCCGCGCCCCAAAGGGCGCGGGGCGGGCAGGCCGGCCGTAGGCCGGCCGCGCCGCCGCCCGGTCCTGCCCCCTGCAGGGGCGCCGCCCCAAAAACAGGCAAGCAGAATGGAAACGGGAGGAATCAGGATGGCAGCACAGAGCAATCTGTATCAGGATATCGCAACCAGAACCGGAGGAGACATCTACATCGGGGTGGTGGGGCCGGTGCGCACCGGAAAATCCACCTTCATCAAGCGCTTTATGGAGACGATGGTGCTGCCCCGCATCGAAAACGAGCCGCGCCGCAGCCGGGCCGCCGATGAGCTGCCGCAGTCGGCGGCGGGCCGCACCATCATGACCACCGAGCCGAAATTTATCCCGGAGGAGGCGGTCAGCATCACGCTGGAGCCGAATGTCAGCTTCCGCGTGCGGATGATCGACTGTGTGGGGTACATCGTGCCCAGCGCGCTGGGCTACATCGAAAACCAGCAGCCCCGCATGGTGATGACCCCCTGGTACGACCAGGAGGTGCCCTTCAACATGGCGGCGGAGGTCGGCACCCGCAAGGTCATCAACGAGCATTCCACCATCGGGCTGGTGGTTACCACCGACGGCAGCATTTCGGAGATCCCGCGGGCCGAGTACGAGGAGGCCGAGGGCCGGGTCATCCGGGAGCTGCAGGCCATCAACAAGCCGTTTGTGGTGGTGCTGAACTGCCAGTCGCCCAAAAGCGCCGCCGCCAGAAGCCTGCGGGCGGAGCTGGAGCAGCGCTACGGGGTGCCGGTGGCGGCGGTCAACTGCATGGAACTGGACGAGGAGGACATCGGGCAGATCCTGCAGAAGGTGCTGTACCGCTTCCCGCTGAAGGAGGCGGCGCTGGAGATCCCGGCCTGGGTGATGAACCTGGCGGCCGACCACTGGCTGCGCGACAGCCTGTACCGCAGCGTCCGGCAGATGGCCGGTGAGCTGGGGGCGGTGGGCGGCGCCGAGCAGGCGCTGCAGCGGCTGGAGGACTGCGAGTATGTAAAAGAGACGCGAACGACCTCGGTGGACCTGGGGACCGGACGGGTGCGGTGCCGGGTGGAGCTGGCCGACGGGCTGTTCTACCGGATCCTGGGGGAGGCGACCGGGCTGGAGATCCACGACGAGGAGGGGCTGCTGCCCTGCATGGTGGAGCTGGCCGGCATCAAGAAAAAGTACGAAAAATTCGCCGGGGCGCTGGACGAAGTGGCGGCGACCGGTTACGGTATCGTGATGCCCTCGATGGAGGAGCTGCATCTGGAGGAGCCGGAGATTATGAAGCAGGGCGGGCGGTACGGCATCCGGCTGCGGGCTTCCGCCCCCTCCATCCACCTGATGCAGGCCAACATCACCACCGAGGTGGCGCCCATCGTGGGCAGCGAGCGGCAGAGCGAGGAGCTGGTGCATTACCTGCTGCAGGAATTTGAGGAGAACCCGGCCAAGATCTGGGAGAGCAACATCTTCGGCAAATCGCTGCACGAGCTGGTGAACGAGGGGCTGCACAACAAGCTGTACCGCATGCCCGCCGACGCCCGCATGAAGCTGCAGGAGACCATCGAGCGGGTCATCAACGAGGGCTGCTCCGGGCTGATCTGCATTATCCTGTAACGGGTGCAGAGTACCGGCCGGCGCGGCTGCGCCGCCCGCCCCCTCACGGGGGCGGGCGTCCCCGGCGCCCCCTGGGGGCGCCGGTTTTTTGCGCGCCCTTTGCGGAGGGCGCGCAAAAGCGCAGCCGCGCCGCACCGGCGGCCTGCAGGAACCGGGCAAAAGCCGTCCCCCGCCTGCCCGAAGGGCAGGCGGGGGACAAGCCCGGGACTCAGGCCGGGCCGTCGGGTCCCTGCGGAGGCAGCGGCGCGGGGTCAGCCGGGCCGGGGGTACCGGGGACGACCGGAGCGGCGTTGATCTCGGGGGTGCGGGGCGGGGCTACTTCGGCGGTCTGCTGACGGCGTTCCTTTTTTTCATCCATGCGGGGGTTCCTCCTTTTTATTCGATAGCGATCACACTGACCGGACAGTTTTCCGCCGCGGTGCGGGCGTCTTGCTGCTCCTGCTCGGTGACGGCCGGCTGCACGGTATGGGCCCTGCCGTCCTCCGCCATCTGGAAAACGCTGGGGCAGGTGGAAATGCACAGCCCGCAGCCGATACAGCCCTCATGATCCAGAACGATTTTCAAACCGATCACTCCTTTCGGATTTATAGGGGATCACCTTTATTTTGTGGAGCAGGCACAATAAATATACGGGCGGCAAAGCAAAAAAGCAGCAGTCTGCCGCGTGTGTGCCGCATAACGATAACAGTAAAAGCATAAAGAGACCGTTAAGGCCGGAAAACCATAGCAGAATTGGTATGAGACCATGAAAGAACGCTATGGAAAAACCATTAAAAGACTGTTGCTTTTTGTCGCAGAGGTTGTTAAAATAATGCTTATGATAATAATGAGGGGGAGTGTCTCTTGCAGGAACTTTCGCTGAATATCCTGGATATTGCGGAAAATTCCGTCAAGGCAGGGGCCGCCCTCATCACCGTCGCGGTGGAGTACCGCACCGCGCGGGACAGGCTGACCGTCACCATTGCCGATAACGGCTGCGGCATGAGCGCTGAAACGCTGCAAAAGGTGACCGACCCCTTTTACACCACCCGCACCACCCGCCGGGTGGGGATGGGGCTGCCGCTGTGGAAGATGGCCGCCGAAATGACCGGCGGCGCCCTGGCGGTGCAGAGCCGGGAGGGGGTCGGCACCACGGTGACGGCCACCTTCGGGCTGAGCCATATCGACCGGCTGCCGTTGGGGGACCTGCCCCAGACGATGACAACCCTCATCGGGGGCAGCCCGGAAAAGGACTTTGTGCTGGAATTCGATTATGACGGGCGGCGCTTTACCGCCGATACCCGGCAGTACCGGGCCGTGCTGGGGGAGGAGATCCCGCTTTCGGCGCCGGAGGTGTTGTCCTACATCGACAGTGCCATACGGGAGGGGATAGCGAAATGCTGCCCCGACCCGGGGGTGCTGTGACCCCACAGGGCAAAAGAACAGAGGCTGAAACTACGCGGGTAGTTGACGATATACAGAAGCAGCAAGGCCAAAGAAGGAGGATATATTCTCATGGCAAAAAGAAAGACCGTCGTACCCTTCCACGGGACGGCTGAACAGGAAAAGGCGCTGCGGGAGCTGATCGCGGCCCACAAGCAGCAGCAGGGGGCGCTGATGCCGGTGCTGCAGGGGGCGCAGGAGCTCTACGGCTACCTGCCCATCGAAGTACAGACGATCATCGCCGAGGAGCTGAATCTCCCGCTGGCGGAGGTATACGGCGTGGTGACCTTTTACGCGCAGTTCACCCTGAACCCCCGCGGCCGGTATAATATCGGCGTGTGCATGGGGACCGCCTGCTACGTCAAGGGCGCGGGCGAGGTGCTGGAGCGCATCCAGAAGCGCCTGGGCATCGAGCCGGGCGGCACCACCCCGGACGGGCGTTTCTCGCTGGAGGCGACCCGCTGCATCGGCGCCTGCGGCCTGGCCCCCGTCATGACCATCAACGAGGAAGTCTACGGCCGGCTGACCCCCGACGAGGTGGACAAGATCCTGGATAAATACCTGTGAGCGAGAAAGAGAGGATTCACCCATGAAATCTTTGGAAGAGCTGGCCGCCCTGCGGGAGCGGATGAAAAACAGCGTGGCAATGCGCCAGGATAACAGCAATACCACCCGGGTGGTGGTCGGTATGGCGACCTGCGGCATCGCGGCCGGGGCGCGCCCCGTCCTTACCGCCTTTGTGGAGGAGGTAAACCGCCGCGGCCTGCAGGATGTGACGGTGACCCAGGCCGGATGCATCGGCATGTGCAAGCTGGAGCCCATCGTGGAGGTGTTCCAGCCCGGTAAGGAGAAGGTTACCTATGTAAAGATGACCCCCGATAAGGTGGCGCGCATCGTAAGCGAGCACCTGGTAAACGGCAATCCGGTGATGGAGTACACCGTGGGCGCCTATATGGAATAAGGAGGACAAAAACCAATGGCGATTGCAAGAACACACATTTTGGTGTGCGGCGGTACCGGCTGCAGCTCCTCCAATTCGCAGGCGCTGATAGACGAGCTGAACCGCGAGCTGGAGGAAAAAGGACTGGCAGGCGAGGTGCAGGTCATCAAGACCGGCTGCTTTGGCCTGTGCGCCCTGGGCCCGGTGGTGATCGTTTACCCGGAGGGCTGCTTCTATTCCCACGTCACGGTGGAGGATATCCCCGAGATCGTGGAGGAGCATATCCTCAAGGGCCGGATTGTGACCCGCCTGCTGTATCAGGAAACGGTAGTGGCGCAACTGCGGCGTCATCAATCCCGAAAATATTGATGAATACATTGCCATGGACGGCTACGAGGCGTTGGGCCGCGTACTGACCCGGATGACCCCCGACGAGGTGATCCAGGTCGTGAAGGACAGCGGCCTGCGCGGCCGCGGCGGCGGCGGCTTCCCCACCGGCCAGAAGTGGCTGTTTGCCCGGCAGAGCCCGGGCGACGTGAAGTACGTCTGCTGCAACGCCGATGAGGGCGACCCCGGCGCCTTTATGGACCGTTCGGTGCTGGAGGGCGACCCCCACGTGGTGCTGGAGGCCATGACCATCGCCGGCTATGCCATCGGCGCCCACCAGGGCTACATCTACGTCCGCGCCGAATATCCCATCGCCATCCACCGCCTGCAGGTCGCCATCAAGCAGGCGCGGGAATACGGCTTTTTGGGCGAGGATATCTTCGGCACCGGCTTTGCCTTTGATATCGAGCTGCGCCTGGGTTCCGGCGCCTTCGTCTGCGGCGAGGAGACCGCGCTGATGACCTCCATCGAGGGGCACCGCGGCGAGCCGCGTCCCCGTCCTCCCTTCCCGGCAGTCAAGGGCCTGTTCGGCGTCCCGACCATCCTGAATAACGTAGAGACCTGGGCCAATATCCCCCGCATCATCCTCAACGGCGCCGACTGGTTTGCCGGCATGGGCACCGAGCGCAGCAAGGGCACCAAGGTCTTCTGCCTGGTGGGCAAGATCAACAACACCGGCCTGGTGGAGATCCCGATGGGCACCACCCTGCGGGAGATCGTCGAGGATATCGGCGGCGGCATCCCGAACGGCAAGAAATTCAAGGCGGCGCAGACCGGAGGCCCCTCCGGCGGCTGCATCCCGGCTTCGCTCATCGATACCCCCATCGACTATGACAACCTGATCGCCATCGGTTCGATGATGGGCTCCGGCGGTCTGATCGTCATGGACGAGGACACCTGCATGGTGGATATCGCCAAGTTCTTCCTGGAGTTTACCGTGGATGAAAGCTGCGGCAAATGCACCCCCTGCCGGGAGGAGCTGTGCTACTACATCAAGGCAAACAGCCTGTGCGCACTGGGACAGTCTGCCCCCAACCCCGTGCTTTCCACCCTGCATTATTTCCGTGACGAGTACGAGGCGCACTGCATCGAAAAGCGCTGTCCCGCCGGCGTTTGCAAGCGGCTGGTTCACTATGTCATCGAGGAGGACAAGTGCAAGGGCTGCACCGCCTGCGCCCGTGCCTGCCCCGTCAATGCGATCTCCGGCGAGGTGAGAAAGCCCCACCAGATCGATACCCGTAAGTGCATCAAGTGCGGCGCCTGCATGGAGACCTGCCGCTTTAACGCCATTGTAAAACGATAAGAAAGGAGTGACCGACAATGAATACTGTAAATCTCAAGATCAATAACATTCCCGTGGTCGCTCCCGAGGGTGCTACCATTCTGGAAGCCGCCCACCTGGCCGGCAGCTGCATCCCGACGCTGTGCTACCTCAAGGAGATCAACGCTATCGGCGCCTGCCGCATCTGCGTATGCGAGGTCAAGGGTGCCCGGGGCCTTGCCGCCGCCTGCGTCATGCCGGTGAGCGAGGGAATGGAGGTCTATACCAACACCCCCACCCTGCAGCGCTACCGCCGCACCACCCTGGAGCTGATCCTTTCTACCCACCGCACCGACTGCCTTTCCTGCTCCCGCAGCACCGACTGCGAGCTGCAGCAGCTGTGCCGGGAGTACGGGGTGGATATGAACCGCTTTTCCAAGCGGGACCAGGGCTTCCACACCGACGCTTCGATGCCGCACCTGGTACGGGATAACTCCAAGTGCATCCTGTGCCGCCGCTGCGTGGCGGTTTGCCGCAAAAACCAGTATGCCGGCGTGATAGAGACCTGCGAGCGCGGCTTTGATACCCATATCGCCTGCGCCTTTGATATGCCGCTTTCCAAAACCGCCTGCGTGGCCTGCGGCCAGTGTACCGCCGTGTGCCCCACCGCGGCCCTGACCGAGCGGGACGACACCCCGAAGGTGTGGGCGGCGCTGAACGATCCCACCAAGACGGTGGTCGTGGGACCGGCCCCCAGCGTGCGCGCCCAGCTGGGCGAGTGCTTCGGGATGCCGATCGGCACCAACGTGGAGGGCAAGCTGGTCGCTGCGCTGCGCCGTCTGGGCTTTGATAAGATCTTTGACGTGGATACCGCCGCCGACGTGACTATCATGGAGGAGGGTACCGAGCTGCTGCACCGCCTGAAAGAGGGCGGCCCGCTGCCGCTGATCACCTCCTGTTCCCCCGGCTGGATCAAGTTCTGCGAGCATTACTATCCCGAATTTGTGGAGAACCTTTCCTCCTGCAAGAGCCCGCAGCAGATGTTCGGCGCGCTGGTAAAGACCTACTACGCCCAGAAGGCGGGGCTGGACCCCAAGGACATCGTTGTGGTAAGCGTGATGCCCTGCACCGCCAAGAAGTTCGAGATCGGGCGGGAGGGCCAGAAGGCCGTAGGCCTGCCGGATGTGGATATTTCCATTACCACCCGCGAGCTGGCGGATATGATCCGCCGGGCGGGCATCATGTTCCCCGAGCTGCCGGACGAGGAGTTTGACCCCGTCTTCGGGATCGCATCCGGCGCGGGACATATCTTCGGCGTCACCGGCGGCGTAATGGAAGCCGCCCTGCGCACCGTGGCGGAAACGGTGACCGGCAAGAGCCTGGAAAACCCCGAATTCCACGAGGTCCGCGGCATCGAGGGTATCAAGGAGGCGGAGTACGACCTGAACGGCACCAAGGTGAAGGTCGCGGTGACCTCCGGACTGAGCAACGCCGCCCGGCTGCTGGACCGCATCAAGGCGGGCGAGGCCGACTACCAGTTTGTGGAGGTAATGGCCTGTCCCGGCGGTTGCGTCAACGGCGGCGGCCAGCCCCACCAGAGCGGCGATGTGCGCAACTTTACCGACCTGCGCGGCCTGCGCGCCGCGGCCCTGTACCGGGAGGATGAGGCGATGACGCTGCGCAAGAGCCACGAGAATCCGGTGGTGAAGGAACTGTACGAAAGCTACCTGGGCGAGCCGGGCAGCCACCTGGCGCACCATATCCTGCACACCACCTACGTCAAGCGCGGTCTGTACGGTAAGGGAAAATAAACAACTTCACCCACAAACGCAGGGGCCCCCGACCAACGGTCGGGGGCCCTTTGGACAGGGGCGGGCCTGCGAAGGGGGCAGGCGGCGGAGCCGCCGCCGGGCGAAGCCCGGCGCCGCGGGGGCCGTAGGCCCCCGCGGATTTCGCCGCAGGCGAAATGCGGCTCCGCCGCAGACCGGCCGGCTGCCAAAAACCAGCGGGGGAGCTCAGGCCGGGGAGCCGGGCGCTGCCGGGCGGATCTCCGGCTGGCCGGCAAGGGCAAGGCCCAGCACCAGGATCCCGAGGTTGTCGGCGTAGATCTCATCGAACTGGGTTAGGGGCAGGGGGCTGACGCCCTGTCCCACCTCGATGGTATAGCCGGGTCGGTCGTAGGTCTGGATAAACCAGTCCTTGTAGCCGGCATAGCCGCTGGCGGTGGGGGTCGCCTCTACGGAATAGCCGCTGGCCTCCCCCATGGCCGCGGCGATTTCGGCACTGCGGGGCGGAAGGTAATCCAGGTAGCGCCAGTAGATGATCTTGCCCTGCGCATGGTAGGAAAGGGTCAGGCGAAAATCGTTCTGCAGGGTAAAGCGGTAAACCGCAAGTGCCTCCGGCTGGGTCAGCGGCCCCGGACCGACATAGTCTCGGGGTCCGGGGGAGGTATAGCCCATGCTTTCCTTGATCTTTTTGGCTTCCTCCCAGCCGGCGGGGTACTGCAGGTTCAGGTCCACCCCGTTGAGGTTCGCTTTCCAGCCCAGGGGGAAGCGGATATCGGGGTAGTCGGCTGCCCATTGGCTGGCGCGTTCGTACCAGGGGCCGCTGTTCAGCAGGCCGGTGACCAGGTCCACCCCATCCGGGTTGACCATCGGGACAAGGGAAAGGGCGGTCCGCCGGAACAGCTCGGCGGCGTCGTAGCCGTAAAGGGTATCGCCGTCCAGCAGCGCCAGACAGTATTCCTCCAGGAAGGTCATCAGAACGGGGGTGGTGATCCACTCGTTGGCGTGGTGGCTGGCGTTGTAAAAGATCTGCGTTTCGCCCTCCCCGATGGTGACCGCCCAAAGGGGCTTGCCCATGGCGCTGCTGCCGATGGCCCCGATGACCAGGTACGGGTAGCGCAGCTGCAGGCCGGTCAGGCACAGCTCCAGCAGCTGGGAGGTGAACAGGACCCCCTCCGGCACCACGGAAAAGCCAAGCGGCACCGCGACGGTCTGCCCGGGGCGCAGATCCTGCGGGTCCAGGGCGGGGTTGGCGGTGCGGATGGCGGCTACACTGGTATCGTACTGCTGGGAAAGCTTCCAGAAGGTATCCCCCGGCTGCGCCCGCACAAACCGCACCCCCGTCAGCCAGGGCGTCAGCGCCTGCCACACCGCCGTATCGCTGCGGCCGGTAACGGGCAGATCCTGCTCCTGCTGGAAGCGCCTGAGAGCCATCTCGGTACCGCGGCCGAAGCTGCCGTCCGCCCGCCCAGGGCGGAACCCTGCCCGGATGAGGCCCAGCTGCAGCAGCTGCACCCCCGGCCCCCGGCTGCCAAATCCATAGTCATCCATGTAAAGACCTCCTTATGCCAGATGTTTTATTGTATGACAAAGGCGGGGGCGGACGACACCGGCCGGAGATACAAAATTAGCGGAAAAACTGGCCGGAAAGTGTTGACAAAGAGGGCGGTATTGTGTATAATCTCATTTGTTGGCACTGAATGGATGCGCCTTTTCAGCGTGATATAGGGGTATAGCTCAGCTGGTAGAGCAGTGGTCTCCAAAACCACGTGCCGAGGGTTCGAATCCTTCTGCCCCTGCCATTTTTGCTGATGTAGCTCAGTAGGTAGAGCGCGTCCTTGGTAAGGACGAGGTAGTCAGTTCGAATCTGATCATCAGCTCCATTAAAAGAGGCACCCAATAGGGTGTCTTTTTTATGCGCTCCCAAGGGGAAAACCCCGCAAAACGGGGGACCGGCAGGAGCGTTCCTGGCCGGGCGGCGGAACAACAGACTGTTATGGGGAGGAAATGCGGCAGGGGGTCGATTTTTGGCGCAGGGCGTGTTATACTGGAAATAGGCAAGCACCAAGGGCGGCAGCCGAAGCGCGAAAAGGCCTTACTACTGTATGTTAGCGCCGATACGGGGCACAGTTGGAGTATGGCAGCGCTGCCGCGGCATGTGACGGAACAGAATGGGCAAAAAAACAGGGCCGCCCCGCAGGGTCCCGCCCGAAGGGCGGGACCCTGCGGGGCGGGCCGGGCCCTTCGCACAGGCGCCGGCCGGCGGCAGAGTACGCCCGGCGGTCCGACCCCGCGAAGGGGCGGACAAAAAAAGGAGGATCGGGATGGCACCCATCGGAATCTTTGATATCATCGGGCCGAATATGATCGGCCCCTCCAGCTCCCATACGGCGGGGGCGCTGCGCATCGCCTACCTGGCGGGCCGGCTTATCCCCGGCGGCGCCAAAAAGGTGGAGTTCACCCTTTACGGCTCCTTTGCGCATACCTACCGGGGCCACGGCACCGACCGCGCGCTGCTGGCGGGGATCATGGGCTTTGGGCCGGAGGATCTGCGCATCCGGGATTCTTTCCGCATCGCGCAGGAGCGGGGGCTGGAATACCGCTTTCATGTGGATACCGTCACCACCGGCCTGCACCCCAATACCGTTGGCATTGCCCTGACCGGCGCCGACGGACACACCATCCACGTCACCGGGGTTTCGGTGGGCGGGGGCAGCGTGCGGCTGCGGGAACTGGACGGGGTAGAAATCGACCTTTCCGGCGAATACGATACCGTCGTGGTCAAGCAGTACGATAAGCCCGGCGTGGTGGCCTATATCACCAAGACGCTGAGCGACTGCGGCGTGAACATCGCTTTTATGCGGCTGTACCGCGAAAACCGCGGCAAGCTGGCCTATACCATTGTGGAAGCGGACCAGCCCATTAAACGGGAGACGGTGCACCGCATCCGGGAGCACCCCGATATCATAGCGGCGCGGCGCATTACCCCGCGGGAGGAGGCGTGACCGATGAAAACGACAACAGCCCGGGAAATGCTGCAATGCGTCCGGGAAACGGGACTTAGCCTGCCGGAGGTAATGCTGCGGCGGGAATGGGAGCTTAACGAGACCCCGCGGGAGACGGTTTACGAGAAGCTGGGGACCGCCTACCGGATCATGCGGGAGGCGGTGGAGGATTCGCTGCGGGAGCCGCACCGCACCATGGGCGGACTGATCGGCGGCGAAGCCATCCGGCTGCGGGAGCTGCGGGAGCAGGGCAAAAACCTGTGCGGGGAGACGGTTTCCCGAGCGGTGTGCTACGCCATGGGCGTGCTGGAGGTCAGCGCCTCGATGGGGCTGATCGTGGCGGCGCCGACGGCGGGCGCTTCCGGGGTGCTGCCGGGGGTGCTGATCGCCCTGCAGCAGCGCTATGACCTGCCGGAGCAGGCGATGCTGGACGCGTTGCTGACGGCCTCCGCGGTGGGGGCAGTCATTGCGGAAAACGCGGGGATCAGCGGAGCGGCGGGCGGCTGCCAGGCCGAGGTGGGCACCGCCAGCGCCATGGCCGCGGCCGCGGCGGTCCAGCTGATGGGCGGCAGCCCGGAGCAGTGCTTTACGGCGGCGGGCTTTGCCATTCAGAACCTGCTGGGGCTGGTGTGCGACCCCATCGCGGGGCTGGTGGAGGCGCCCTGTCAGGCGCGCAACGCCGTGGGCGCTTCCAACGCGCTGGTCTCGGCGGAGCTGGCGCTGGCCGGGATCCGCGGCGCCGTGCCCTTTGACGAGGTGGTGGACGCCATGCGGCAGGTGGGCCATTCCCTGCCGGAAAGCCTGCGGGAAACGGCGCTGGGCGGTATCGCGGCGACCCCCGCAGCCTGCAGCCTGGCGGAAAAAATCGGCTGCCATGGCTGCGGCTGAAAAACAAATCGTAAACGGTTTGTAAATTCTGCGTAGGTTTTCTTGCGATTTTTTTGCGCTTCCGCTATCATATAGTACAGCACCGGCAAAAAACGCGGAAACGGCTCCGGCAGACTCCGCGCGGCCGGATGAGAGCTTTACAGAAGGGAGATCCGATGGATGCGTGATTGGTTCCGCCGTCTGATGATGGGACGTTACGGCGTAGACCAGCTGACGTGGGTGCTGCTGGTCCTGGCGCTGGTGCTTTCGCTCTGCGGCAGCATCTTTCAAATCGGATTTTTGAGGCTGCTGTGCTGGGTGGTGCTGTTTTTCTGCTACTTCCGCATCTTTTCCCGCAATATCTACGCCCGCCAAATGGAAAACCAGAAGCTGATGCGGCTGTGGTACCGCCTGAAGAACAAAACGGCCAACCGGCCCACGGCGCAGGAGCGCAAAAACTACAGGGTCTTTGTCTGTCCCACCTGCAAGCAGAAGCTGCGGGTCCCGCGCGGCAAGGGCAAGATCAGCATTACCTGTCCCAAATGCGCCACCAGCTTCATCAAAAAGACCTGAGATATCACCGAAAAACCGGGAGCAGCCCCTATGGGACGGCTCCCGGTTTTTGCTTGTCGGAGTATCCGCGAAACAGGCTCAGCCCAGCCCCAGCACGCCCTCCATGGCGGCCCTGATACCGGCATAGGCCTGCTCAGCGGCGGCGCGGTCGGCGGCCCGCAGCGAATAGTACAGCTTCAGCTTGGGTTCGGTGCCGCTGGGGCGGACCACCACGCTGCCTTCGGTGCCGAAGCGGAATTCCATTACATTGGCGGAGGGCAGACCGGTGGGGGTCTCGCCCTCGCCCTCTTCGCAGCGCACCCCGGCCTGATAATCGGTATGGCCGGTGACGGGACGGCCGGCCAGCGCGGTAAGCGGCGCTTCCCGCAGCTGCTGCATCAGCGCCGCCATTTGGGCCATGCCGTCGCTGCCCGGGAAGGTGTAGCTGTCCACCTGATTGAAATAGGCGCCGTATTGGGCGTAAAGGTCATCCATGGCTTCGCCCAGGTTCTTGCCCCGGCTCTTGTACCAGGCGGCCATTTCGCAGATGAGCATCGAGGCAACGACGGCGTCCTTATCCCGGACGTAGCCGCCGGCCAGATAGCCGTAGCTTTCCTCAAAGCCGAAAAGGAACCGCTCCGGGTGTCCCTCAGCCTCCAGACGGGCGATCTGTTCACCAATGTACTTGAAGCCGGTGAGCACCTGGCGCATCTCCACGCCGTAGTGCGCCGCCACGGCATCCGCCATGGTGGTGGAAACGATGCTGCGCACGGCTACCGGGTTTTGGGGCATCCGTCCCAGCTCCAGCCGGGTGCGGCAGAGGTAATCCAGCAGCAGGACGCCCATCTCATTGCCGGAGATGAGCCGCGGCTTGCCGCGATGCAGGACGGCGGTGCCTACCCGGTCGCTGTCGGGATCGGTGGCCAGCAGCAGATCCGCGCCCCGCTGTTCCGCCAGCTTCAGCCCCAGCTGCATCGCCTCTAGGATCTCCGGGTTGGGATAGGGGCAGGTGGGAAAGTCGCCGTCGGGCTGTTCCTGCTCCGGCACCACGGTGATATCGGTGTGGCCCATGCGGCCCAGCACCGTCAGCACGGGGCGCAGGCCGGCGCCGTTTAGCGGGGTGTAAACCAGCCGCAGCCCGGCGGTTTTGGCCAACTCGGGACGCAGCGCCTGCGCCTCTACGGCGGCGTAGTACCGTTCGATCAGTGCGTCGTCGATGTATTCGATGGCGCCGGAGGCCAGGGCCTCCTCAAAATCCATCAGCCGGACATCGCGGAAGATATCGGTTTTTTCGATCGCGGCGGAAACGGCTGCGGCGATCTCGCCGGAGATCTGGGCGCCGTCCCCCGCGTAGGCTTTGTAGCCGTTGTAGCGGGCGGGGTTGTGGCTGGCGGTGATCATCACGCCGCCGTCACAGCGGCGGTCCAGCACGGCGAAGGAAAGGGCCGGCGTGGGCATAAGCTGGCGGTAAAGGTAGACCTTGACGCCGCTCGCTGCCATGACGCGGGCGGTTTCCCGGGCAAATAGCTCGCTTTTATGGCGGCTGTCGTAGGAAATGGCGACCGAAGGGGCGGCGTTCTGCGAAAGCAGGTAGGCGGCGAAGCCCTGGGTGGCCTGCCGGACGGTATACAGGTTCATGCGGTTGGTGCCGGCGCCCAGCTCGCCGCGCAGACCGCCGGTGCCGAACTCCAGCGACCGGTAAAACCGCTCGTGCACCTCTTTTTCCTCATTGCGGATCGCCAGCAGCTCAGCGGCCAGTTCGGGGTCGGTGACCTCCTGCAGCCAGCGGCGCAGTTCCATCTGTTCGTTGCTCATCTTTTGCGTCTCCTTTCCGGGCCTTTTTCTGCCTCTATGATAGTCCAAAAGGAGGGGGACTGTCAATGCCGAACCGCCGCGCGAGGATGATGAACAAATGTTTGCATTCCGGGAGAGGGTATGCTATACTGATGGCAGAAACTGCAAGGCGGTGGCGGCGCCCCGCCGCGGCCCCGCAGGGGCCGAAGGGGCCGCAGGCCCCCGCCGGCTTCGCCGGCGGCGCCCCGCACAGATGACGAAAAGGAGAGAAAAGCCATGTTTTGCTCGGTACAATCGATGGGCCTGGCCGGGATCGAGAGCTACCCGGTGACGGTGGAGGTGGATTTCCGCAGGGGACTGCCCCGCTTTGATATCGTGGGGTTGCCGGATGCCGCGGTCAAAGAAAGTCGGGAACGGGTTCACAGCGCCATCGGGAACCTGGGGTACACTTTCCCGACGGGGGTTCTGGTGGTCAACCTGGCCCCGGCGGATACCAAAAAAAGCGGCCCGCTGTACGACCTGCCCATTCTGCTGGGGACGCTGGCCGCGGGCTGCGGGCTGGATCTTCCGCTGGCGGGCAGCGCCTTTGTGGGGGAAATTTCGCTGGATGGACGGCTGCGCCCGGTCAACGGCGTCCTTTCGATGGTCTCGGAAGCGGCCCGGCAGGGCTATTCCCGCATCTACATCCCCTACGACAACGCCGCCGAGGGCAGTGTGGTGCAGGGGATCGGGGTCTACCCGGTAAGGACGGTGCGGGAGCTGGTGGATTCGCTGACCGGCGGCAAGCCGCTGCCGACGGCGGAAAGTATGCCGTTCCGGGAGCTGCCCCAGCCGCCGATGCTGGATTTCAGCGAGGTGAAGGGGCAGGAAAACGCCAAGCGCGCCCTGGAGATCGCGGCGGCGGGCGGCCATAACGTGCTGCTGATCGGGCCGCCCGGCACCGGCAAGAGCATGCTGGCCAAGCGTCTGCCCTCCATCCTGCCGGAGATGAGCTTTGAGGAGGCGGTGGAGACCACCAAGATCCACTCGGCGGCCGGGTTTTTGCCGGCCGGGGTCCCGCTGCTGAAAACCCGGGTGTACCGTTCGCCGCACCACTCCATTTCGATGGTGGGGCTGACCGGCGGTGGCAGTATCCCGCGGCCGGGGGAGATCTCGCTGGCGCACAACGGGGTGCTGTTCCTGGATGAGCTGCCGCAGTTCAGCCGCCCCGCCATGGAATCGCTGCGGCAGCCGCTGGAGGACGGAGTCATCACCATCAGCCGGGCCGGGGGCCGGGCGACTTACCCCAGCAGCTTTATGCTGGTGGGCGCCATGAACCCCTGCCCCTGCGGCTACTACGGGCACCCCACCCGTGCCTGCACCTGCTCGCTTACCAAGGTTAGCCTGTACCTGAACAAAATCAGCGGTCCGCTGCTGGACCGGATGGACCTGCATGTGGAGGTGCCCCCGGTGGAATACGACCGCATTGCCGACGCCCGCCCGGCGGAAAGCTCCGCCGAGATCCGCAAGCGGGTGGAAGCGGCCCGCGCCCTCCAGCGGGATCGCTACGCCGGGACCGGCGTGACCTGCAACGCCCGACTGACCCCCGCGCTGCTCAAGCGCTTCTGTGTGCTGACCCCCGAGGCCGACCGGCTGCTGGCGGCGGCCTACGAGCGGATGGGGCTTTCCGGGCGGAGCTATGACCGGTTACTGCGGGTGGCCCGCACCATCGCCGACCTGGCGGGCAGCGAATCCATCGTCGCCGACCATATTGCCGAAGCCATCCAGTTCCGCAATCTGGACCGCAAATACTGGCAGATCTCCGCCAAGGAATTCTGACAGGGCAGGCGGGGCGAAAACGGCCGGCCGGTGCGGCGGGATCCCGCAGGGAATCGCAGAAGCCGGGTTCGGCCCGCAGGGCCGCGGCGCTGGGGCGCCGCGCGGCGGCCGAAGGCCGCCGGTTTCGGCTGTGCCGAAACGCCCTGCGGGCCGGCCCCGGCTCCCGCTGCTCCCGAAAAAAAAGAAAAAGCCCGTACCGATGTCGGTACGGACTTTTAATTTTGATCAAAGGGGGGGAGACTACCGGGTGGTCAGAATATCCACCTGCGCCACGCCGGGCAGCGCCAGCAGGCTGGCACGGAGCTGTTCCGCCTCCAGGGGCAGCGGCATCCGGGCGGAAACCGACACGGCAGCCACCCCATCCACCGGGATGCTCTGGTTGACGGTAAGGATATTGCCCTGATGCTCCGAAAGGCTGTTCAGCAGGCCGGAAAGGACGCCGGGGCGGTCCTCCAGCCGGGCGGAAAGGGTGATGACCTTATCGTCCAGCGCCTCATTGTGGACAAAAACGCAGTCCTTGTATTTATACAGCGCGCTGCGGGAGATACCGGCCGCCTTGGCCGCCTCCGACAGGCTGCGGACCTGTCCCACCGCCAGCATCCGCTTGGCTTCCACCACCCGCAGGAACACCTCCGGCAGGACGGAGCTGTCCACCAGCAGCAGCTGGGAGCCTTCCTTACGGGCCGGCCGTTGCAAATTGATCATTTCAATACCTCCTGCATACAGTTGTTTGCATACTACGGACATTCTACCATGCGGCTCCCTGCTTTGCAAGGGTGAAATAGGCAGCCCGTGAGTTTTGGCTTTTGCGGCCCGGCAGGGGGCGCCCCGCGGAAAGAACTTACGCGGCAGGACTATCTTTGCGCCAACCTGGGTAAACTTTACCAGGGACAAAAAGGAGGTCTGCCAATGTCATCGGGAAAACGCCGCTTTTTGCAGAATGTGGCCTTTTGGGGCGTGCTGCTGGGGCTTTGCTATCTGGGGCTGCGGTATGCGCTGCCCTGCTTTCTGCCGTTGGTAGTAGGGGCGCTGCTGGCCTCCGCCCTGCACCCGGCGGCCACCCGGCTGTGCCGGGGGCTGGGGTGGCGGTACCGTCCCTGCGCCGTGATTGTGGCGGTCGTATCGCTTACCGCGCTGGGGCTGCTGCTGTGGGGCGTGGGCGGGCTGCTGGTGCGGCAGGGCAGCGCCCTGCTGCCGCAGCTCCCCCGCTTCTTTCAGGAAACGCTGCTTCCCCTGCTGGAAGACCTGGAGGAAAAGTGGAGCAGCCTGCTGCAGCGGCGTGACGCCGCCGGCTGGACCGGTTCGCTGGAAACGGTGCTGCAAAATGCCGTTTCCTCCCTTTCGGGACAGCTGCTGAGCTGGCTGGGCGGGTTCGTCGCCGCGCTGCCCTCCATTCTGTTCACCTGTGTCTTTACGGTGCTTTCCACCGTCTTTTTTCTGCAGGATTACGCCCATATCACCGGGCTTATCGTCCGTTCGCTGCCGGGACGGCTGCTGCGCCCCATGGTGGAATCCAAGCGGTTTATGCTGGGCGCAGTGCGTAAGGTGCTGTTTGCCTATCTCTGCATTATGCTCATCACCTTCGCGGAGATCACGCTGGGGCTGTGGCTGCTGCGGGTGCCGTATTTTGCGGTCATTGCCTTTATTATTGCCCTGCTGGATATCCTGCCCTTCCTCGGCAGCGGCCTGTTTTTGATCCCGTGGGGGCTGTTCCACCTGCTGCCGGGGCACCGCTCCCCGCTGGGCCTGGGGCTTTTGCTGCTGTACGCCGTGGTGGCGGTGGTGCGGATGTGGCTGGAGCCGCGTATTGTCGGCAGGCGGATCGGGCTGCACCCGCTGGCCACCCTGACGGCCATGTACGCGGGGCTGCGGCTGTTCGGCTTCTGGGGGCTGCTGCTGGCGCCGCTGGGGACAACGCTGCTGCTGCATCTGGCACAGGGCGGCTTTTTTTGCGGAGAGGGGTAGCGCCGGCCCGGGGCTGGGTCACGGACGGGCAAAAACGCATAGGGTAAAGTGCAAAGGGATTGCCTTTGCGCTTTTATCAAACCGGAAAGGGGCGACCCTATGTATCTCCTTGTCTATAAATTCGGCGGTTCCTCGGTCGCCGATGCCGCCGGGCTGCGCCGTGCCGCAAAGCAGTTGGCCGATGCCGCGGCCGCCGGCTATCATCTTGTCGCGGTGGTTTCCGCCCAGGGCAAGACCACCGACCGCCTGCTGCAGACCGCCGCCGAGCTGACGCAGGCGCCCTGCTGCCGGGAAACGGATCAGCTGCTGGCCACCGGGGAACAGGCCTCGGCGGCGCTGATGGCGCTGACCCTGCAGCAGATGGCGCTGCCCGCCGTTTCGCTCACCGGGCCGCAGGCAGGCATCCATACCGACGGCAACCACGGCGCCGCCGAGATCACGGCGCTGCACCGACGCCGCATCCTGCGGGAGCTGGAAGCCGGCAAGATCGTTATTGTCGCAGGTTTTCAGGGCATCGACCGCGCGGGTGACCTGACGACGCTGGGGCGGGGCGGCAGCGATACCACTGCCGTAGCGCTGGCGGCGGCGCTGGATGCCTGCGGCTGCCGCATCTGCACCGATGTGGACGGCGTATACAGCGGCGATCCCCGCCGCAATGCCGACTGCCAACGCTATGATTATATCCCCTACGAGGAAATGCTGGAAATGGCCAATGCCGGCGCCAAGGTGCTGCACCCCCGCAGCGTTGCCCTTGCCCAGCGCTACCGGGTGCCGCTTTCGGTGCTGCAAACCGGCAGCGAGACCCCCCGTACCGTCGTAGGGCTGCAGGAGCGCCAGCACCACTCGCTGGCGGCGGATACCGTTTTTCTCTATCGCTGAACCACCCCGCAGGGCCCCGGAGCGCCGGCTCCGGGGCCTTTACTGCGTTTGGAACGGGGCCAGGCCGCGGCAGGGAATAGAAAACAGCCTATTTTTTTGATATAATTTTCTAAAAGGCGCAGCGTTTAAGAGGGTTTGCCTGCCGGCCCGGCAAAGCAAAGCAAGCCGCCGCGCGTAAACGGCGCTCTTTTGCGGGCGGCCGCCAATTTTTTCAAAGCTTTGTAAGGTTTTGCGTTCCCCAGGGTCATATAAGGGAAAGGAGGTGGCAGAGTGACGGAGTTTGAGAAAATATACCGCGCCTACTTCAGCGATGTTTATTGCTATATCCGCAGACTTTCCGGCGATGAACAGACGGCGGAGGAGATTACCAGCGAGACGTTCTTTAAGGCGATGCGGGCGATCGGAACCTTTCGCGGCGATTGCGATATCCGCGTTTGGCTGTGCCAGATTGCGAAGAACTGCTATTACACCGACCGCAGAAAAGCAGGGCGCACCGGGCAGTTCGACGCTGCGGTGCTGGCAGGGCTGCCCTGTGAGGAGGAAACTGCCGAGGAGAAGGTCCTCCGGCAGGAGGATGCGGCGCAGCTGCGAATGATCCTGCACGGCGTCCCGGAGCCTTACAGAGAGGTCTTTATGTGGCGCGTGTTCGCGGAATTGAGCTTTAAGCAGATCGGTCAGATATTCGAAAAATCGGAAAACTGGGCCTGCGTCACCTACCACCGGGCCAAAAACATGATTCAATCAAGGCTGGAGGAACAAAACCATGAAAAATGAATGCAGCATCGTACGGGATCTTCTGCCATTATATGCGGAAGGCATGGTAAGTCCCGAAACCGCTTCCTTTGTGGAAGAGCATCTGAAGGACTGCGAGCATTGCCGCAACGAATACGAGCGGCTGAAAGCGCCCTGCGCCGTACCGGCACAGAACGACGCGGCGCCGCTTTTGATGCTCCAAAAAAAGATGGCGGCGAAAAGGCTGCGGACCATCGTGCTGACCGCCGTGTTTGCCGTTGCCCTGCTGGTATCCGCCTTTGCGGTGCTGGATGCGCCGGTCTATCTCCCTTATACGGAGGAGCTGCTGGCGGTGGAGCCGGTGGGCGAAAACGGGCTTCAGATTACCTTTGATCCAAGTGTTACCGATTTTAATTATACCGTTTATCAGGACCCCGACGGCGGCAATTTCTATTACTGCGATGTGGAGGCGTGGTATTCTCTTTGGGACCGGTGGTTTTCCGCCGGGGAGCAACAGCGCACCGCGGTCGTTTTGCCGGCCAAGCCGTATCCGGTGACCGTGATGTACTGTCCCAACGACGGGACCGAAAGCATCTGCGTTTACGGAGAAGCCGGGGAGGGGGGAAGCTTCGCCCTGCCCAGGCTGGCGCTTGGATATTACCTGATTCTTGCGGTGCTGGCGCTCGCCGTGCTTTTTGCCGCATGGCTCGTCGCCAAAGGAAGGCCCCGGCAGCGCGTATGGATCGAGCGCATCATGCTGTATCCGGTTTCGTATCTTGTCAGCCATGGCATTGTTGCGGGCTTTCGCGTGATCTCCTATTCCCTCGTAAGGGATTTCCGACTGATCCTATTCGTATCACTGCTGCTGTACGGCGGGCTGCTGCTGGCGCACAGCGTTTGGGGGCTGAAAAAGGAAATAAGGGAGGTCGCACCATAGGCGGGCGGGGGGATAAAACTTTTTGCACTTTTCCCTTGCAATTTGCCAAACGGTATGATAAACTGATTCAGTACGGTTCAGCCAATGCAAACTAACATTGGCGCCAGGAATTCGAAAGAGGTGAAATCGCATGAAAAAGGATATCCATCCCAAGTATGGCCCTGCTGTGATTCGCTGCGCCTGCGGTAATACGCTGGAAACCATCTCCAACGTCCCCGAGATCCGCGTAGAAATCTGCTCCAAGTGCCATCCGTTCTTTACCGGCAAGCAGAAGCTGGTAGATACCGGCGGCCGCGTTGATCGTTTCAACAAGCGTTTCAATCTGGGCAAATAATCTGCACAAGTATAAGGCGGTGCCGCAGGGGTGCCGCCTTATTTTCTGTATGCCGCATTCCGCGTAGAAAAGGGAGGTCTGCCCATGCAGGCAAAAAGCTACCGCACCGTCGCGGTCCCCGCACAGGATGAGTTCACCGAAAAAAAGAGCCGGTTCATCGGCTTTATCGCGCCGGTTACGACCGAGCAGGAGGCCGCGGAGTTTGTGGAGGAGATCCGGGCGCGCCACCGGGAGGCCCGGCATCACTGTTATGCCTACCTGCTGCGGCAGGGCAACCTTTCCCGTTTTTCCGATGACGGGGAGCCCTCCGGCACCGCCGGACGCCCCATTCTGGAGGTGCTGCAGCGCGAGGAGCTGACCGATGTCTGCGTGGTGGTCGTCCGGTATTTCGGGGGGGTCCTGCTGGGGACCGGCGGGCTGGCCCGCGCCTACACCCAGGGCTGCAAGCAGGCTGTCGCCGCGGCCGAGATCCTTTCGATGCACCCGGCCGTGGAATGCAACCTGACCGCCGATTACGGCTTTTACAGCCGCCTGCAGAGCCTGCTGGCGGCCTACGGCGCCGTGGTGCGGGAGACCGACTTTGCCGGGGAGATCACGCTGCGCTTTATGCTGCGCGCCGAGCGGCTGGTCCCTTTCGCCGGGGCGCTGGAGGAAGCGAGCGCCGGCGGGCTGGCCCCCACGGTGACGGGGGAGTGCTTTTATCCTTTTCCGGAGGTTTGACGCGGGGAGCCGGCAGGCGGCCCGCAGGGCCGGCGGCCTTCGGCCGCCGCAGGCGCGCGTAGCGCGCCGGTTTCGGCGCAGCCGAAACGCCCTGCGGGCCGTCCCCGGCCTCTGCAGCCGTTAGAACAGGAGGTAAAAATGGAGTATACCCGTCTGGGCCGCACCGGCCTTTCCGTCAGCCGCACCGCCTTTGGCGCGCTGCCCATCCAACGCATCCCGGAGGCGGAATCTACCGCCATCCTGCGGGCCGCCTACGAGGCCGGCGTGAACTTTTACGATACCGCCAACGCCTACACCGACAGTGAGTATAAGCTGGGGCAGGCCCTGGGCGATGTGCGCAAGAATATTGTGATCGCCACCAAGACCGCGCCCGGTGATATCGAGACGATGGAGCGCCGCCTGGAGCAGAGCCTGCGGATGCTGAAAACCGACTATATCGATATCTACCAGCTGCACTGCGCCCCCAAGGTGTACCGTCCCGGCGAGGAGGATGGCGTTTATGACTGGCTGCTCCGGCAGAAAAAGGCCGGGACGATCCGGCACATTGCTCTCACCGCCCACCGGATCACGGTAGCGGAGGAGGCGCTGGAAAGCGGCCTTTACGATACGCTGCAATATCCCTTTTCGGTGCTGGCTGGGGAGCGGGAGATCGCCCTGGTTCAGCGCGCGGCCCAGCTGGATGTCGGCTTTATCGCCATGAAGGCGATGGCCGGCGGTCTGATCCGCCACCCGGCGGTCACCTTCGCCTTTCTGCGGCAGTACCCGCAGGTGGTGCCGATCTACGGCATCCAGCGGATGAGGGAGCTGCGGGAGTGGCTGGCGCTGGAGGAAAACCCGCCCCGCTGGGATGAGGAGATGCAGCGGCTGGCCGCCGAGGAAAAGGCTTCGCTCGGCGGGGATTTCTGCCGCAGCTGCGGCTACTGTATGCCCTGTCCCCAGGGCATCGAGATCCCCAACGCCGCCCGTATCTCGCTGTTGATGACCCGTGCGCCCTACCAGCCGTACCTGACGGCTGAGTGGCAGGCTGAAATGCAGAAGATCAGGAACTGCACCGGCTGCCGCCGCTGCACCGCGCACTGTCCCTATTCGCTGGAGATCCCCCGGCTGCTCCGGGAGCAGCTGGCCTGGTACGAGAACTTTTGCCAGGAACACAGCGCCGAGTTGGGCTGACGGTCCGGCGCGGGCGCTGCCGGCGTTTCTGCCGGGACCCGGCTCGGCCCGCAGGGCGTTTCGGCTCCGCCGAAACCCGCAAGCGGAGCTTGCGGCGCCCGCCTGCGGCGGGCGGCCCTGCGGGCCGCCTTTGCCCCTTCGCCGGTTTTCCCCAGGGGGTCGCACCCGCGCCCGCGCGCGTGAGAAGGGCATATCAGCCGCCGCTTCCGGCGCCCCGGGTCCCCAAAAAAATTTTTGTCCCATCCGGCAGGAAAACGGCAGCCGGACTGCGTATTAACTTAGCAGAGGGCTTTTGCCGCCCGAAACCACCCCATAAGGAGAGACAACATGACCATTCGAGAGCAGCAGGAAGCGCTGGAGCACCGCAGCCTTTCGGCCCGGGCCGCCTTTGCCGATTGCAGCCTGGGCCGGGAGCGCCCCGAGGAGGAATGTCCCATGCGCACCGCCTTTCAGCGGGATAGGGACCGCATCCTGCACTGCAACGCCTTTCGCCGGCTCACCCACAAAACCCAGGTGTTCCTGTCGCCGGAGGGCGACCATTACCGCACCCGACTGACCCACACGCTGGAGGTCAGCCAGATCGCCCGCACCCTCAGCCGCGCGCTGCGCCTCAACGAGGACCTGACCGAGGCCATCGCGCTGGGGCACGACCTGGGGCACACCCCCTTCGGCCACGCCGGGGAATATGCCCTGCAGGATGTATTTGACGCCGGCTTCCACCACGCCGCCCAAAGCGTCCGGGTGGTGACCCGCCTGGAGCGGGACGGCCGCGGGCTGAACCTGACCGAGGAGGTGCGGGAGGGCATCCTGGCGCACAGCGACGGCCAGCAGTGGAGCCTCACCCAGGAGGGCCGGGTGGTGCGCTACGCCGATAAGATCGCCTACATGAACCACGATATCGAAGACGCCATCCGGGCCGGCATCCTGACGGAGGAGGACCTGCCGTGGGAGGTGCGGCTGCGCTTTGGCAACGGCAAAAGCCGCCGCATCAGCGGGATGCTGCAGGCGTTGATCGACCACAGCGGCGAAACGGTGCAGATGGACGAGGAAAGCGAAAAATATTTTTTGACCCTCAAGCGGTTTTTGTTTGAGGCGGTGTATAAAAACCCCGTCGCCAAAAGCGAGGAGGGGAAGGCCAAGGATATCGTGCGGTATCTGTTCGGCTACTATGCCCAAAACCCGCACAAGCTGCCGGAATTTTACCGCACGGTGGCCGAGGAGGAGGGCGCGGCCCGCGCCGCCGCCGATTTCATCAGCGGCATGAGCGACCGCTACTGCGTCGACCTGTACGAGGATATGGTCATCCCGCGCGCCTGGCCGGTGCTGTAACGCCGCGCGGCGGACAAGCCGCCGGGGCCGGGCGGGGACAGGCCCTGCCAACAGAATACCCGAAGAGCAAAGCGAAAGGAGGGGAAACGGCGATGCTGCCCGATCAATTTTTGCAGGAGCTGAAATACCGCAGCGATATTGAGCAGGTGGTAGGCAGCTATGTCAACCTGCGCCGCCGGGGGCGCACCCTTTCGGGGCTTTGCCCCTTCCACAGCGAAAAATCCCCCTCCTTTACCGTCTACCCGGAAAGCCAGTCCTTCTACTGCTTCGGCTGCGGGGCGGGCGGCGACGTCATCAATTTTATCCGCCGCATCGAGAACCTGGACTACATGGAAGCCATCCGCTTTTTGGCGCAGCGGGCCGGCATGCAGGTGCCGGAGGACGCCGGCGACGACCGCACGGCGAGGCTCCGCCAGCGGATCCTGGAGATCAACCGGGAAGCGGCGCGCTGCTTCCACCGCACTCTGATGAGCGACGAGGGCCGGCCGGGCCGGGCCTACCTCATCGGGCGGGGGCTGACCCGGGATACCATTGTCCGGTTCGGCATCGGCTACGCCGCCGAGGGCTGGGATGGGCTGTACAAGGCCCTGCGGGAAAAGGGATACAGCAGGGAGGAGCTGCTGCAGGCCCACCTGATCAGCGAGGGGCGCAGCGGCGGCGTTTACGACAGCTTCCGCAACCGGGCCATCTTTCCCATCATCGACCTGCGGGGCAATGTCATTGCCTTCGGCGGGCGGAACCTGGGGGAAAAAGGCCCCAAGTACCTCAACAGCAGCGATACCCCGGTCTTTAAGAAAAGCCGTAACCTGTTCGCGCTGAACTTTGCCAAAAACAGCGGCCGCCGGGAACTGATCCTCTGCGAGGGATACATGGACGTCGTTTCGCTGCACCAGGCCGGTTTTACCAATGCCGTAGCGACGCTGGGCACCGCGCTGACCGAGGAGCAGGCCCGCCTGATCGCCCAGTATGCCGGCGAGGTACTGCTGAGCTACGACAGCGACGGGCCGGGGCAGGCCGCCACCCAACGGGCGACCGGTCTGCTGGAGGCGGCGGGAGTCCGGGTGCGGGTGCTGGCCATCCCGGACGCCAAGGACCCCGATGAATTTATCAAAAAATTCGGCGCCGAGCGGTTCCAGCAGCTTATCGAGGGCAGCAGCTCCGCCACCGATTTTGCCATCGGCAAGCTGCGGCAGCAGCACGATATCACCACCGCCGAGGGAAAGGTGGCGTTCCTGAAGCAATTCGCGGTGCTGATGGCCGGACTGCCCAACCCCATCGAGCGGGAGGTCTACCTGAGCAAGGTCTGCCGGGAGCTGGAGGTGGATAAAACGGCGGTAGCCGGGCAAATTACCCGGGAGCAGTACCGGCGCGGCGCCAAAGAACGCAAAAAGGCCGAAAGAGAGCTGATCGCCCCGCCGCCGCGGCAGGGCGGACTGAACCGGGAGGACGAGCTGCTGCTGCGGCAGCATCCCCGGGAGATGAAGGCGGAGGAACGGCTGCTGCGGTATCTGCTGCGGCACCCCGACCGGGCCGAACCCCTGCGGGAGCGGCTGCCGGAGGAACGGATGCTGAGCGAAAGCGACCGGGAGATCTACCGGGTGCTGCTGGAGCGCTGCCGGACCGGGCAGAGCCTGGAGCTGACCGCGCTGGGAGAGCAGCTGCCGCCGCAGGCGGTGGACCGCATGACCGGCTGGCTGCTGCCGGGCGCCGCGGCGGTGACGGCGGAGGAAGCGGAGGACTGCCTGCGCTGCCTGAACGACTACGCCGCCCGGATGAGCCGCGAGCAGCTGGGACAGCTTTCCGGTGAGGAACTGAGACGGTATATTGAGGCGCTGAACCGCCAAAAAAACAAACAAGGGGACTGAAAGCCCCATAAGGAGGAACAACGGATGGCGACACAGGATAAAAAGCAGGTACTGAAGGAACTGCTGGAAAGCGGCAAGCAGAAAGGCCGCCTGACCACCAAGGAGATCAGCGACGCACTGGAGGAGCTGGACTACGATGTGGAACAGGTGGACAAGCTGTACGATACCTTTGAGGCGTACAATATCGAGATCGTGGAGGATGACGGCGGCGAAAGCATCGCTCCGGCCAGCAACGAGGAGCTGGAGAGCGTACTGAATACCGACGGCATCAGCATCGACGACCCGGTAAAGGTGTACCTGAAGGAGATTGGCCGGGTGCCGCTGCTTTCCGCCGAGGAGGAAGTGGAGCTGGCCATTAAGATGTCGCAGGGTGACGTGGCGGCCAAAAAGCGGCTTTCCGAAGCGAACCTGCGCCTGGTAGTCTCGATTGCCAAGCGGTATGTGGGCCGCGGAATGCAGTTCCTCGACCTGATCCAGGAGGGCAACCTGGGACTGATCAAGGCCGTGGAAAAGTTTGACCATACCAAGGGCTTTAAATTTTCCACCTATGCCACCTGGTGGATCCGCCAGGCCATCACCCGCGCCATTGCCGACCAGGCCCGTACCATCCGTATCCCTGTGCATATGGTGGAGACCATTAACAAGGTGAAAAAGGTGAACAGCCAGCTGCTGCACGAAAACGGCCACGAGCCCACCAACGAACAGATTGCCGAAAAGCTGGAAATGCCGGTGGAAAAGGTGCGGGAGATTATGCGGGTGGCGCAGGAGCCCGTTTCGCTGGAAACGCCCATCGGCGAGGAGGAGGACAGCCATCTGGGCGATTTCATCCCCGATGAGGACGCCCCCGCCCCCAGCGACGTGGCCAGCCACACCATGCTGAAGGAGCAGCTGGCCGAGGTGCTTTCCACCCTGACCCCCCGGGAGGAAAAGGTGCTGCGGCTGCGCTTTGGTCTGGAGGACGGCCGCAGCCGGACGCTGGAGGAGGTCGGCAAGGAATTCAACGTGACCCGCGAGCGCATCCGGCAGATAGAGGCCAAGGCGCTGCGCAAGCTGCGCCACCCCAGCCGCAGCAAAAAGCTGAAGGACTTTTTGGAATAAAGGGAGGGGAAACCGGTGCATATTACCCTGGAATCCGACTACGCGGTGCGGATCGTCTACTGCCTGGCGCAGAACGGCGGGCGGATGGAGGCGGCGGCGATTGCCGAGCAGACCGGCGTGACGCTGCGCTTTTCGCTGAAGATCCTGCGCAAGCTGGTGGCCGGCGGCCTGGTGAAAAGCTACAAGGGCGCGGGCGGCGGCTACGAGCTGGCCAAGGCGCCGGACGAGATCTCGCTGTACGAGGTGATCGAACAGGTGGAGGGCCCGTATGCCATCAGCCGGTGCCTTTCCGAGGAGGACTATACCTGCAACCGCAACCGACAGACCTGCGGGGTCTGCAAATTTAACCGTATCTACGCCGAGATCTCCGAGACGGTGACCCGGCGGCTGGAAGGGATCAAATTCGGGGACCTGCTGGACTGAGCCCCCGCACAGCATAAAAAAAGAACCCCCTGCGCGGGGTTCTTTTTTATGCTATGTACATGGGAACAGGTGCCGGATGGCCCTTTCATCTCCGTTATGAGGGGGGGAGACGCCCTGTGGGTCAGGGAGTGGTGGGAGAGGGATTAGACGGATCAGACGGAGTTCCTGTTTCGCCCTCGTCGCCGGTGTTCTGAGCGGCTTGCAGGGCGGCCAGATCGGCCTGAAGCTGTTCGAGCGTTTTACCCTCGGGGTTGTAGCTGGAATCGAGTGCCTTAATCTGGTCGATGAGCGCTTGCCTTTGCCGTTGCTCCTCGGCAGCTCTGAGATTATCCAGGTGAGCTTGCAGTTCCGCCAGCGATTTGCCTTCGCCGGTGAAAGCGGGCTCGTATTTTTGGATCTCAGTGATGAGGGCGGCCCTTTGGCTGGCCTGCTCGGCAAGCTGGGCCTTGATGGTCTTCAGTTCATCGAGTGACTTATTTTCCAGCTCCGCCCGGGCGGGGGCGCCCTCCATCTTCAGGATCTCTTCGATGAGGGCGCTCCGCTGGGCTTTTTGCTTTTCATTGACAGCCTGCTGCAGCGCGGCGTTGCTGGGGTACTGTTTGATCTCGTCGGCGGTCATGCCGGCGGCTTTGGCGTCAGCTTCCAGCTTGCTGCGCTCCTGCTGCAGGGCGGAGAGCAGCGCTTTCAGGTCGTCCAGCGTCATATCCGTCAGGGCGGCGCCGTTGGAGCCGGTGGCGCTGGGGTTGAGCACCTTGATGGCCTCGATGGTCTTATTGATCTCGGCCTGATTCTTCTTTTTGTCCACGGCCTTCTGCAGCTCCGCCAGCGACATTTTATCCATTTCCGCCTGGGTGAGCCCCGCGGCCAGCCCCTCGGCTTCCAGCGCCTTTCGGGTGGCCTCCGCCTTGTTGATGGCGGCGGAGAGCTCGCTCCAGCTCTTGTACTGGCTGATCTGTTCGGCGGTGAGGTACTTTTGCGCCCGCTGCTGATTGGCGGTCAGGGTGCTTTGCAGGCTGTTGCCGGAGATGTTCAGGTCCTGCACATCGCTGACGGACAGGTAGAGCTGCCAGTCCTTCTGCTGGGTGAGCAGCTGGTAGCGGCCCTGCAGCTGGCTCCACTTGCTGGCAAACAGCTGGGTATCGCTGAACAGCGGGACCTTTTCGCCGTTTACCGTCACCTGCTGCTGCAGGATATCCAGACGCTCCTGGCAGAGGGCAAGCTTTTTGCTGGCGGTATTCTGGTCGGTTTCCTCGGCGGTGAGCAGCATGGCGAACAGCTTTTGCCGGTACTGGATCAGGTCCAGAATCTTTTGCGGGGTGAGGCCCTCGGACAGCTCCTCAGCGGTCAGGCAGCGTTCCGCCAGCGCGGCGCGCTCCTGCGCTTTGGCATACTGTTCCTCGATGGTGCCGGTCATTTCGCTTTCGGTCAGCCACAGGGCAATGTAGGCCTTCTGCTCCTTTTCCAGCTCCTCGGCTGCCTTCTTTTCCTGCTGCTTCTTGATATATTCATACCACTGCTTGGGCATGACGGGGTTGGGGTTGAGGGTGGCGGCGTTGACATTCACCGTTTCGGACTCGCCCTCCCGCACCGCGCGGGAGAAGATGACCAGGCGGGCGATGAGCTTGTTGGTATCGGGATCACGGAAGGTGTAATCGCAGGTGGAAAGGGTGAGCAGACGGTCGGTCGCCTTGACATCCACGGTGGTCTTGATGATGGAACGCTCCATGATCTTTTCGATGTATTCATTTTTAGCGGCGTCATCGTCGCTGTCGATGAAATTGTGATAATCAAAATCGGGGTCATCGGCTTTGCAGACCACGACGGCAAAGATTTTGTACATATCCTTGCGGTAGACGCTGTTGTAGCTGATGAGCGGGTGCTGCTGATAATAACTCAGCTTCTTGTAGGCCTGCAGGTAGCCGAACATGGTGCCGTCGCCCATATTGTGGCCGTAGATGACGGTATTGTAGGAGGGCTTTTGCTGATCGACGCGGAAATCGACGTAGGGGATGCCCCAATCGTTGGGCTTGAGGTCGATATCGGTGCGGTGGTACTTATCGTTATCCTCCGCCTGCATGACGGCGTAATCCAGCTTGGTATCGGGGATCTTGACCCAGCCGGCGATATCGGGGTTGCGCAGGTAAAGCGCCTCAAAGCCGGGGATGTAATCTTCCGGATAGCCCTCCACTTTAAGGCCGGTGGTGGCGTCGGGATCGTACAGGCCGGACAGCTCCTCGGAGAGCTTGCCGTTGTTGACCGACTGCAGCTTGTTATTGACGATGTAGATGAGCGACGCCAGGAAAACAATAAGGCAGACGCCCAGCGCGATCAGGCGGATCTTATCGTTTTTGGTCAGCGCTTTCATTTTGACGCGCTGGATGAGGTTGGTGCCCTTGAGCGCTTCGGCGGCGGGAGCGGCATTGGCTGCGGCCGTGCCCTCCCCGGATTGACGTTTTTTGTTCATTTTGCGATCTTGTTCCTTTCCTTCCGGATTAGAAAGGGCAGCCATGCCCTTGGGATTCTGAGACTCGGAGCCTTTGCGGGAGAAGAGTGAGGAGCGGCCGGCGTGCTTTTCCAGCCCGGAAAGCTCGGTGCCGCCGGGCAGCTGGCGGGGGTACTGCGCCGTGTAAAGGCGCAGCACGTTCATGGCCTGCCAGACGGCGATCTGGGCGGTATCCGCCTGACGGGCGGGCGGGACCGTCAGACGGCGGTTCCACACCCGGCTTTTATCGGCCAGCGCCACGTACAGCTGACCGCCCTCCGGCGGGCAGAAAATACCCAGGCCCAGATTGGTATGGCCGGCGCGGCGGCTTTGCGCGGCCAGATGGCCGGCGATGGCGGCGGCGTTTTCCTCCGGCTGCTGCAGCAGGCGGCGGGGCAGCTCCAGCTCCCGCCCGATGTGGGTGTCATCGTAGGCGGCGCGGTAACAGCCGGCCGACCCGTAAACGGCGGAAAGCTGCTGCCGGAACAAACCGCCGGTGCCCCACTCCGCCGTGGCCAGCGAGAGGGAATGCTGCGTCAGGCCGTCGGTGACGATCTGCGGCAGCTCCCGGTTGCCGATGCAGTACAGGTAGATACCGAAGGTCTGCTGCATATGCGCGATGGCCTTTTGCAGGTAGGTATCCGCTTCGGCCTTATCCGCGCCGGCGGCCTCCAGATAGATCTCGTAATCGCCGCTGCGGTGGCGGCTGCTGACCTGCAGGTGGGGGTTCTGGTTCAGACGGTCCACCTCCTGCCGGACCGAGAACTGGTCCAGCTCCAGCACCCGCACCATGCCGTAGCTGACGGCGGCGCCGGTCAGCTTTCCCAGCAGGGGACGCACTTCGGCGGTGTAAAGGGCGGAGAGTTCGTCGGGCAGGGCCGGCAGCACCAGCAAAAGCTGCCGCCGCGCGGAGATGGCGTAGCCCTGCACCATTCCCTGCGGATTGGGCAGCAGCGTGGCCCCGGAGGGGAAGGAGGCAAAATCGGAAAGCTGCTCGTAGGGGAGACGCAGCCCCAGACGGGCGGCGCGCTGCTCCAGCTGTTTTTGCAGGGCGGCATCGGTGGAAACGGTGCGCTCCAGCCCGCCGGAGACCACCCGCAGGGCGGTGGAGACCGCCGCAGGCTCCGGCGGGAGCAGCAGCAGGACGGCTTCGCTTTGCGCCATGCTTTCCCGCAGGGCGGCAAACAGGCCGGCAGCCTCCGGACGGCAGATGGAATAGCTGAGTTCCGCCGCAAGGGGGGCGGTTTCTTTTTTTAAGTACTGGTAGGCGGTATCAAAGGTGGCCTGATACTGCGCTTCGCTGCCTACGCCAAGGACGGTAATTTTCATTGGGCGGTTTTTCCTCCTGCCGGATGCCGGCGCCATAGATGCCTTTCAGCATACCACAGATATTTTTCACCGTTACAAACGGGGTAAGAACAAATTGTTAAAAAGCAGCCTTAGTAGCGGATGATGACCAGTTCGGCGTCGTCGGCTGCCTGCTGCACCATGGCGGGGTCGATGGCCATTTCGGCTTCGATGGCCTCCACCGCGGCGACGGTGGGCTTGGTTTTGGGGTGGCGGGGGGTAAAGACGGTGCAGCAATCCTCGTAGGGCAGGATCGAGGTTTCAAAGGTATCGATCCGGCGGCTGACGCGGATGATCTCCTCCTTATCCATGCCGATGCAGGGACGCAGCACCGGCAGCGCGGTGGCCAGATCGGTGCAGCCGATGGCCTGCATGGTCTGGCTGGCCACCTGTCCCAGGCTTTCCCCGGTGATGAGCGCCCCGCAGTCCTCCCGCCGGGCGATCCGTTCCGCCACGCGCATCATGTACCGGCGCATCAGCAGGGTGAAATAATCCTCCGGGCAGCGGTCGCGCAGCGTTTCCTGCAGCGCGGTAAAGGGCACCACGAACAGCCGGATACGGCCGGTGTAGGGGGTCAGCTTTTCGGCCAGATCCAGCACCTTTTGCCGGGCGCGGTCGCTGGTGTAGGGGGGCGAGGCGAAATGGACCGCCGCGATCTCCAGCCCGCGCTTGGCCATCATATAGCCGGCCACGGGGCTGTCGATGCCGCCGGAGAGCAGCAGCAGCGCGCGGCCGCCGGTACCCACCGGGATGCCGCCCGCGCCGGGCAGCTGATCGGCGTGCAGATAGGCGCCCTGCTCCCGGATCTCCACCGTGATGGTGATATCCGGCTGCTCCACCTTGACCCGCAGGTGGTGGAACCGCGAGAGCAGATACCCGCCCAGCTCCCGGCTGATCTCCGGGCTTTTCATCGGAAAGGCTTTATCGCTGCGCTTGGCCTCCACTTTAAAGGTGCGCGCCTGACGCAGCCGGTCGGCAAAGTATTCGGCGGCTGCCGGACAGATAACGGCAAAATCCTTTTCCACCACGCAGCTTTTGGTGACGGCGACCACACCGAACACCGTCTGCAGGCGGCGCACCGCCTCCTCCATATCCACCCCTTCGGTCAGGGGCTCCACATAGGTGGTGGACTGGGCGTGCCACAGCTTGAACTCCCCCAGCGGCTGCAGCCGCCGACGGGCGTTTTTGGCCATGACGTCTTCGAAGGTGCTGCGGTTGAGGCCCTTGAGGGCGATCTCGCCGCTTTTGAGCAAGATAATCTCTTTCATATCGGTAAAAGGTTTCTCCTTATCTTCGTTTGGCAAGGGTGGCGGCGCCCTGCAGCAGGCGGCGGCAGAATTCGTCGATCTCCTCTTCGGCGGTGGTATCGGTCATGCTGACCCGAATGGCGGAATCGATGCGGTCCTCCGGCAGGCCCATGGCGGTCAGCACGTGGCTGCGCTCGCCCTTGGCGCAGGCGGAGCCGCTGGAAACGTAGATCTCGAACTGCTCCAGATAGTGGATCATGATCTCGCTGCGGATGCCCTCCACCGAGAGGTTGATAATGTAAGGTGCTGCCGCTTCCGGGGAATTGATGCAGACGGCGGGGGATTGTGATAAATTTGTAATCAGTTTTTGCCGCAGGGCGGTAAAGTGCGCCGCATTTTCGGCCCGACGGGCGTTCATCCGCTCGGCGGCCAGGCCCATGGCGCAGATGCCGGGGAGATTTTCGGTGCCGGGACGGAGCCCCCGCTCCTGCCCCGAGCCGTAAAGCGGCGGGAGGAGACGGACGCCTTTGGCGACATACAGGGCGCCTACCCCTTTGGGGGCGTGGATCTTGTGTCCGCTGACGCTGACGAGCTGCACCCCCCAGCGGGCGGGAGCGATCTCCAGCCGGCCGAAGGCCTGTACACAATCGGCGTGGAACAGGATGCCGGGATTTTTGCGGCGGCAGGCGGCGGCGATGGCGGGAATATCGTGCAGAGCGCCGGTTTCGCTGTTGACCATCATGCAGCTGGCCAGGACCGTCTTTTCATCGCAGGCGGCGGCAAAGGACTCCGGGGTGATGACACCGCCGGCATCCGGCGAGACATATGCGACCTCGAAGCCCTCCGATTCCAGCTGCCGGCAGACGGCCAGGACCGAGTGATGCTCCACCGCAGTGGTGACGATGCGGCTGCCGCGGCGCCGCGCCGCGCGGGCTGCCCCCAGCAGAGCCAGATTGTTGCTTTCGGTGCCGCCGGAGGTGAAAATGATCTCCTCGGGGCGGCAGCGCAGCACCGCCGCCACCTGCCCGCGGGCTTCGGTGAGGGCACGCTCCGCCCAAAAGCCCCGGCGATGCAGGGAGGAGGGATTGCCGTATTGCTCGGTCATGATACGTGCCGCCAGCGCCGCCACCTCGGGGGTGACGGCAGTGGTGGCGCTGTTATCCAGGTAACATTCCAAAACGCGGGGCCTCCCTTATCAAAAGCCATAATATTTCATTATATTATCTAATAAAACATTATAACGCCGGGGACGGGCAAAAGCAACGGAATGACAATTTTGTAATAGAATCGTAAAGGAGATTTTTACCGAAACTTTTCCAGAAACGGAAAAGGCAGCCTTTTTGGAAAGAGCGAGGATTTTCTCTTTTCAAACCCGCCCAAATGCGGTATACTGAAAGGGAAATTTACCCCACTACGGAGGACACACCATGAAAAAGACACTGGCACTGCTGCTGACTCTGATGCTGTTGCTGACGATGGGCGGCTGCGGGAAAAAAGAATATCTTGCCGGGGAGATTGCAGACCCCGGTGTTGTTGAGATCGGCGTGCCGGGAGAGCCGGCCGGCACCGACCCGGCCCTGTATGACGGCAGCCTGGCGGCCCGCGCCATGCTGGGAATGCTGTACGAGGGGCTGACCGTCGTGGACGAAAGCGGCTGCGCCGTGGGCGGCGTGGCCGAAAGCTGGGAGGTGACCGCGACCGACGACGCCGCCAAACGCCCGGTATATACCTTTACCCTGCGGGAGGACGCCTGCTGGAGCGACGGCACCCCGGTAACGGCGGAGGACTTTATCTACGCCTGGACCCGGATCATCAGCGGGGAGGCGGAGAGCCCCTGCCGCTACCTGTTTGACGTCATCCTGGGGGCGGGCAGCTACGAGAATGAGGAAAGCGAGCTGGGCCTGGAAGCCACCGAGGACAACAAGCTGGTGGTAACGCTGGAGGGCGACTTCGCGGGCTTTACGCATATGACGGCCGGGATGGCCTTCAGCCCCCTGCGGGAGGGCGAGCGGCTGTATAACGGCCGGTACGCGGCGCAGGAAGCCGCCGAGGACAACACCGTGACGCTGACGCCGAACCCCGGCTATCATGGGGCGAAGGAGCCGGCGGCGCTGACGCTGCGGTACCGCTTTGGCGATATGGCTTCGCTGGAGGCGCTGGCGGCGGACGGAACGCTGCAGGCCACCTTTGGCTATGCGGGGGAGGAGACGGCGCCGCTGACCGGCAGCGACGGGACGGCGTATTATTATCTGCTGAACACCGGACGGGTGACCGAGGAGACCGAGCGGCAGGCGCTGGCGGCGCTGCTGTGCGGAGAAGAGCCTGCCGAGGGACTGCCGCAGCAGGCTGTGCTGCTGACCTATGATGCCGGCACCGCGGCGACGGCCGGGGAGGCCTTGGCGGAACAGGCCGGGAAGCAGGGGATGGCGCTGACGGTGAACGCCCTGCCCTACGAGCAGTACAAGGCTGCCCGGGAGGAGGGGGAGTACGACCTGCTGTACCTGGCGGTGGGCAGCGACTATCCGGATGACGCCGTGCTGCTGGGCTATTTTGCCGGCGGGGCGACCGGCAACTACGCCGGATACCGGAACGATGCCTATGACGAGCTGCTGGAAAAGGCCAACGCCGAGACCGACGAGGCCGCCCGGGCGGCGCTGCTGCGGGAGGCCCGTGTGCTGCTGGAGGGCGACGGAGTGCTGATCCCCCTGGGAGAGGGGAGGACCGAGCTGTACTGCCACAGCGCGCTGACGGGGATTACCTGCGATGCGATGGGGCTGTGGGATTTTAGCCGGGCGGAATATGCCGTGGCGTAACGGGCCGAAGCAGCCCCTGACAAAACAGAAAACGACCCTTTCGGCGGGGCGGCTGCTCCGCGAAAGGGCCAGAGAGAGGAGCCGAAAGGCTCCTTTTTTGATGAGAGAAAGGCCGGGGAGGGAGAGGGCGCCCGCAGGGCCGCGGCGCGCAGCGCCGCGCGGCGGCCGCAGGCCGCCGGTTTCGGCCGGCGGCCGAAACGCCCTGCGGGCCCCGGCTGCGGCTCTGCAGGGACTGCCGGGCGGGGACCCCGGCGGCGGTCAGGCGTTGGTCTTGACCCATTCCCGGGCAAATTCGACAAAGCGGCGGGCGGCGGGCCCGGCTTCCGCCGTAGAACAGGCCAGCGCGATGGTGCGGCTGGCAGGCGGGTCGATGGGACGGATCTCGATGCCCTCATTGTTGCCGCGCAGCAGCAGCGAGGGCATGATGCTGATCCCCAGCCCCTGGCGCACCATGGCGATGACGGCGTAATCGTCCTTGGTGCGGAAGCGTACGTCCACCTTAACGTGGGCAGCGGAAAGCGCCCGCCGGACATCGTGGTTGGAGGATTCCAGCAGCGTGATGAACGGTTCCTGTGCCAGCTCCTCCACGCGGCAGACCGGCCGGGCTGCCAGCGGATGTCCAACCGGCAGGATCGCCATCAGGGCATCCTGGTACAGCGGTACGCTGCGGCAGCCCGTTTCGGCGGGTTGGGCGGTAAAGGCCAGATCGACGCTGCCCTCCGCCAGCCAGCGGTCGACATCGTGATAGTCGCCGTTGAATAGCTGAAACTCCACCTGAGGATACTGCTGCTGGAACTGCATCATCATGCCGGGCAGCCAGTGGGTGGCCACGCTGGTAAAGGTGCCGATGCGGATGCTCCCCGCGGTGCCGGCACGCAGCTGGGCCGCCTTCTGGCGCAGCTGCTGCTCCTGGGAGACGATTTCCCGGATGAACGGGATGACCGCCTCTCCCTCCGGGGTGAGCCGCGCACCGGTGCGGGTGCGCCGGAGCAGGGGAAGCTCCAGCTCCGCTTCCACGGCGGCAATGATATGGCTGACGCCGGATTGGGTCAGGCCCAGCTCCTCCGCAGCACGGGTGAGAGAGGCTTTTTCGACTGTTTTTTCAAAAACTTCATATTTTTTGACGTCCATTTGGTATATTTGCCCCCTTGATTTTTGGCAGACGCAGTGATATGATACGTCTATACATTCAGAAAGCTTATGTTAAACATTATAAACTTTCATGTGTCGATTGTCAAGAGGAGGAGTACCAAAATGACTGAAATTAATTTACAGCATCTGCTGGCCATGATCATCTACATGGCGGCGGTCGTTGGTATCGGCGTTTACTTTGCGCGCCGTGCCAATAAAAACGCGGAATCCTATTTCCTGGGCGGACGCACCCTGGGCCCCTGGGTCACGGCGTTCAGCGCAGAGGCTTCCGATATGTCCGGCTACCTGCTGATGGGCCTGCCCGGCCTGGCCTACTGGACCGGTCTGGCGGATGCCGGCTGGACCTGCATCGGTCTGGCGGTCGGCACCTATTTTAACTTTCTGATCGTTTCCCGGCGGCTGCGCCGCTACAGTCTGGCGGTGGAGGCCTTTACGGTGCCGGATTATTTTTCCAACCGGTTCCATGAAAAGAAAAAGGTGCTGATGGGGATTTCCTCACTGATCATTATCGTCTTTTTCTCGGTGTACGCCGCCCAGTGCCTGAGCACCTGCGGCAAGCTGTTCTCCAACCTGTTCGGGCTTTCCTACGGCGGCATGATGGCGGTAGCGGCGGTCTTTGTTCTGCTGTATACCTTCCTGGGCGGCTTTTTGGCGGAGAGCGCCTCCGACTTTATGCAGGCGGTCGTGATGATCACCGTGCTGGTGCTGATCCTGATCATGTCCATCGGGGCGGCCGGCGGCCTTTCCGAAGCGATTGCCACCGCCAAGAGCTTTGACGGCTACTTCTCGCTGGTGCAGACTTCCACCCCCTCCGCCGAGGGCATCAATGTCTTTGGCAGCGCCCAGCCCTACGGCATTCTGGCGATCATCTCCTGCCTGTCCTGGGGTCTTGGTTACTTTGGCATGCCGCAGATCCTGCTGCGCTTTATGGGCATCCGCTCCGAAAAAGAGCTGGGCCGCTCCCGCCGTGTGGCCATTATCTGGGTGGTGATCTCGATGGCTGCCGCCGTCATGATCGGTATTGTGGGGCGCAGCATTGCCGGCCTGGACTACCTTTCCAACAGCGCCGCGGAAAACATCTTTATTGATGCGGCGACGACCTTCCTGCCGCCCGTTCTGGCCGGATTTGCCTGCGCCGGCGTGCTGGCAGCCGCCATCTCTTCTTCCGACTCCTATCTGCTGATTTCCGCCAGCGCCGTGAGCAAGAGCATCTACGGCGGCATCATCAAAAAGGACGCGACCGAAAAACAGATCATGTGGTGCTCCCGCATTACACTGGCGGTTATCACCATCATTGCAATGGCGATTGCCTGGAACTCCAATTCCACCATCTTCAGCATTACCTCCTTTGCATGGGCCGGCTTTGGCGCCGCCTTTGGGCCGCTGATGCTGTTCTCGCTGTTCTGGAAGCGTACGACCCGTGCCGGCGCCGTTGCCGGTATGCTGGCCGGCGGCGCGATGGTCTTTATCTGGAAGCTCGCCATCAAGCCGCTGGGCGGGGTATTTGCCGTCTACGAGCTGCTGCCCGCCTTTGTGTTCAGCGCGGTGGTCATCGTGATTGTTTCGCTGTGCACCAAGAAGCCGGATGCGGCGGTTGAAGAGGAATTTGAGCGCGTCAAGGCCGGTCAGGTGTAAGCGCCGTTCCCGTATAGAATAAAGCCGGCAGCCGCCGGCTGCAGAAGGCCCCCGGCCGATCCAGGATCGGCCGGGGGCCTTTTCGCTTTTCCACCGGGGTAGGGGCAGGGGGAAGGGCGGCCCGCAGGGCCAGCCGCCCCTTTGGGGCGGCTGCGGCGGCCGGAGGCCGCCGGTTTCGGCCAGGGGCCGAAACGCCCTGCGGGTCGGATCAGCCGACCATCTGCTCTCGCATGGCCTGGAGGATACGCTTTTCCCGTCGGGAGACCTGCACCTGCGTCATGCCCAGGCAACGGGCCACCTCGGTCTGGGTCTTGCCGCGGTAGTAACGCAGAAAGATCAGCTTGCGGTCCCGCTCCTCCAGCGCGGCCAGCAGCTGCTGGAGGGAGAGCAGGTCGCTCAGCCGCTCCTCCGGGCCCTCCTCCGGCAGGTCGATCTGTCCGGAGCCTTCCTCCTCGCCCTCGGTGAGGGAAAGGGGAGGGGCGGTGGCAGCCAGCGCCTGGGCGATATCCTCCGGGGAGCGGCCCATCCGCTGGGCGACCTCCCCCACGGTGGCCTCCCGGCCCAGTTCGCTGCCCAGCAGCTCCCGGGTACGGCCGGCGGCCAGCCCCAACTCCTTTAGACTGCGGCTGACCTTAACGGTGCCGCCGTCCCGGAACAGCCGCCGGATCTCCCCCAGAATGACCGGCACGGCGTAAGTGGAAAACATCACCCCGCGGCCGGCGTCAAAGGCAGCGGAGGCCTTGACCAGCCCCATGCAGCCGGCCTGGTACAGGTCGTCGTATTCGATGCCGCGCCCCTTGAACCGGTGGGCGCAGGCATGTACCAGTCCCAGGTTATGTTCTACGCTGGTGTCCTGCCCTGCTGCTTTCGGTCCTGCCGTTGTTGGCATGGTGCGTTTCCTCCCTTGCTCAGCGGGACTTTTGGCTTAGGCGGCGGCGCAGGCGAACGGTGGTCCCCGCCCCCTCGCGGGAGGTGACCCGCACCTCGTCCATCAGCTCCTGCATGACCGCAAAGCCCAGTCCGGCCCTTTCGCTGCCGCCGGTGGTATACAGCGGCTCCATCGCCTTGGGGATATCGGCGATGCCGCAGCCGTGGTCCCGCACCTTGACGGTGACGAGATTGCCCTCCGAAAGGCTGGCAGCTATGTAGATCTCCCCAATGCGGTCGGGATAGGCGTGCACGATGCAGTTGGTGACCGCCTCCGAAACGGCGGTTTTGATGTCGCACAGCTCCTCCACGGTGGGGTCCGCTTCGGTGATGAAAGAGGCGATCAGCATCCGGGCCAGTCCTTCGTTGGCGCCCCGGCTGGGGAAGCTGACCTTCATGGTGTTTTTTGGCTTATTCATATTCGGCTTTCCTCCTCGTCGATCTCCAGGTTGGCAATGCCCGCGACCCGCATCACCCGGCGGATATGCGGCGGCATGGCCCGCAGCGACAGGCGCCCCTCCAGCTCCTGCATCAGGCGGTAGCGGCCCAGCACCAGCCCGATGCCGCTGGAATCCATAAACGCCACGCCGCCGAAATCCAGCACCAGACGGCCGGGACGCTCCTTGAGTACGCTGCGGTCGATCTCCTCCCGCAGCTTTTGGGTATGATGATGATCCAGTTCTCCGCTGAGCTTTGCCGTCATGGTGCGCCCGGCGGTTTGCATTGTTACCGGCATAAATGTTACGGCCCCCTTTTTGGTCCTTGAAGCAAAATAAAAAAGCTCCTATCCACAAGGATAAGAGCTTTCGATGGAATTTTCTGTCACATTCGGGGAGCGGCGCGATTTTTTATTGCGGGGCCAGAAGGCCCAGCAAAACCGGCCGTACCGCCGAAGCCAGATACAGCGAGCCGAACGCCAGGACGCCGCCTTCGGCGGTTTGCAGCGCCAGCCGGGCGGCTTCTCCGCAGTCGGGGCAGACGGTGACGTCGCTGCAAACCTGCCGTGCCAGCGCCGCAAATTCCCCGGCGGTATAGCTGCGGGGATTGGGGACGGTGGTGACGATCATCCGGCGGCAGTAGGGAGCGATCTGCCGCAGCACCGGCAGGCAGTCCTTATCCCGCAGCATCCCCACCACGGCGGTAAGGCCGTGCAGCCCCAGCGCTTCCAGCGCGCGGCACAGCGCCTGCCCCCCGTTGGGATTGTGGGCGCCGTCCAGCAGCACCGGCGGCGCCTGCCGCAGCAGCTCCAGCCGCGCGGGGAACCGCGCCGCGGCGATGCCGGCGGCGACCGCCGCCGGCGGCAGCGCGAAGCGGCTGCCGGAAAGCGCGTTCAGCGCTTCCATCGCCGTGGCGGCATTCAGGATCTGATGCGGGCCTGCCAGGGGGAGAAAGACCTCCTGCCCCCGGTAACGGATACGGCTGCCGGTCAGGTCCGAGGCAAGGACGGCAAGCTGTCCGCGATCGGGCAGGCGCAGGGGGTCGCCCTCCTCGGCGGCGCGGCGGCGGATGACCTCCAGGGCCTCCGGGGACTGGTCGGGGTAGCAGACGACGGTGCTGCCCGGCTTGATGATGCCGCATTTTTCGCCGGCGATGGCCGCCAGCGTGTCGCCCAGTATGGCGGTATGGTCGTAATCGATGGCGGTATGGTCGTAATCGATGCGGGTGATGACGGCGACCAGCGGCGCGGGGATGACGTTGGTGGCATCCAGGCGGCCGCCCAGCCCCACCTCCAACACCGCGATGTCGCATCCTTCTTCGGCAAACCAGGTAAGGCCCAGCGCGGTGACCAGTTCAAATTCGGTCGGGGGGTTTCCGGCGGCTTTGAATTCTTCGGCAATGGGACGCAGGCGGGTGGCCAGCGCTGCCAGCCGCTCGCGGGGGATCATCTCCCCGTCGATCTCCATCCGCTCCCGGAATTCCAGAATATAGGGGGAGATGAACCGGCCGGTCCGAAAGCCGCCGGCGGTCAGCGCCGAAGCGATCATGGTCGTGGTGCTGCCCTTGCCGTTGGTACCGGCCACGTGGAGAAAGGGGACCTTTTCCTGCGGGTCGCCCAGCCGGTGCAGCAGCCGGCGCATCCGGTCCAGACCCAGCCTGCTGCCGAACCGTTCGGTGCTGTGGATCCACGCCAGCGTTTCGGGATAATCCATTTTAAAAACATCTCCTTTGGGGGAATACGGCGCAGACCGCGGCGGCGGTCATTTTTGCAGGGAAGCGATGGCTTCCCGGATCTTCTGCATCCGCTCCCGGTGCTGTGCCAGCCGCTGCCGCTCCCCTTCGATGAGCGAAGCGGGCGCTTTGGCGACAAAGCCGGGGTTATCCAGCTTGCGGCTGATAAAGTCGATATCGCTCTGGCACTTTTCCCGCTCCCGCTCCAGACGGGACAGCTCCTTTTCCCGGTCGATCAGCTCGTCCATCGGGATGAGGGCGCGGGCGGCGTGGGTGATGACCTGGACGGCGCCCGGCAGCTCGAACTTTTCGCCCACCTCCACTTCGGAAGCGGAGGCCAGACGCTGCAGGAAGGGGATCCCGTCGGTGAAGATGCCGGTTTCGGCGGTCTCGAGATAGACCTTGGCCTTTTTGGAGGGCGGGATGTTCATTTCGGTGCGCTGGTTGCGGATGGCCCGGATGATATCAATGATCTTCTGGAAGTCCGCCTCCTCCTTTTGGAAGGAAAGCGCGGCATCCCACTTGGGCCACGCGGAGACCATGATGGCTTCCGCCTCGCCCTCGTGGGGCAGGCTCTGCCAGATCTCCTCGGTGATAAACGGCATAAAGGGGTGCAGCAGCTTGAGGGTGTTGGCCATGACATAGACCAGTACCTTCTGGGCATTGAGGGCCGTTTCGCCGCCCGCCTGCAGCCGGCTCTTCACCAGCTCGATATACCAGTCGCAGAGGATATCCCAGATGAAATCGTACAGCTTGGCGGAGGCGACGCCCAGCTCGAATTTTTCCAGGTTGTCGGTGACCTCCCGGACCAGGTCATTATAAAGGGTCAGCACCCATTTATCCTCGGTGGCCAGCGTCTGGGGCAGCTCGATGCGGGTGATCTCGTCGGAAAGGTTCATCTGGATAAAGCGGGTGGCGTTCCAGATCTTGTTGGCAAAGTTGCGGGCAGCCTTGACCTTTTCATCGGAATAGCGGGTATCGTTGCCGGGGCTGTTGCCGGTCACCAGCATAAAGCGCAGCGCGTCGGCGCCGTACTGGTCGATGACCTCCAGCGGGTCCACGCCGTTGCCCAGCGATTTGCTCATCTTGCGGCCCTGGGCGTCCCGCACCAGCCCGTGGATCAGGACGGTATCAAACGGCTTCTGGCCGGTGTACTCCAGCGCCGAAAAGATCATGCGGGAGACCCAGAAGGTGATGATATCGTAGCCGGTGACCAGGGTGGAGGTGGGGTAGAATTTGTGCATTTCGGGGGTGTCCTCCGGCCAGCCCAGGGTGGAGAAGGGCCACAGCGCCGAGGAGAACCAGGTATCCAGCGTATCGGGGTCCTGCGTCATGTGGCCGCCGCACTTGGGGCAGGTTTCGATGCCGTGGATGGTCACCACCGTTTCGCCGCAGTCATCGCAGTAATAGGCAGGGATGCGGTGACCCCACCACAGCTGGCGGCTGATGCACCAGTCGCGGATATTTTCCATCCAGTGGAAGTAGTTCTTTTCAAACCGTTCGGGGACGAACCGGATCTCCTTTTCGCGCACCGCGCGGATGGCCGGTTCGGCCAGCTCCTTCATGGAAACGAACCACTGCTTGGAGACCATGGGCTCGATGGTGGAATGGCAGCGGTAGCAGGTGCCGACATCGTGGCGCAGCGGCTCCACCGATTGCAGGGCGCCGCAGGCTTCCAGGTCCTCCAGGATGGCACGGCGGGCTTCCTCGGTGGTCATGCCGGCATATTTGCCGCAGTCCAGCACCTCCGGCTCGCCGGCGGCGGCCTTGCCGGTACGGAACAGCTCATCGGCGGCGGCTTTATCGGCGGGGCCGGTCATGCGGCCGTCATAGGTGAACACCCGCACACGGGGCAGATTGTGCCGCTCGCCCACCTCAAAGTCGTTGGGGTCGTGGGCAGGGGTGATCTTGACGACGCCGGTACCCTTTTCCATATCGGCGTGCTCATCGCAGACGATGGGGATCTCTTTGTTAAGCAGCGGCAGGATGACATGGCAGCCGTGCAGGTGGGCGTAGCGGGGATCCTCGCCGTTGATGGCGACGGCGGTATCGCCCAGCATCGTTTCGGGACGGGTGGTGGCCAGCTCCAGCTTTTCGCCGGTCTCCTTCACCTCGTACAGCAGGTGCCAGAAGTGGCCGTCCTGCTCCTCGTATTCCACCTCGGCGTCACTGATGGAGGTGCTGCAGGTGGGGCACCAGTTGACCATGCGGTTGCCGCGGTAGATCAGGCCCTTATCGTACAGCCGCTGGAACACCATCCGGACGGCGCGGGAGCAGCCCTCATCCAGGGTAAAGCGCTCCCGCTGCCAGTCGCAGCTGGAGCCGAGCTTTTTGAGCTGGTCGACGATGCGGCCGCCGTACTGCCGCTTCCATTCCCAGGCGCGCTCCAAAAAGCCCTCGCGGCCGATCTGCTCCTTGGTGACGCCCTCCTGACGCATGGCCTCCACAATCTTGGCCTCGGTGGCGATGGAGGCGTGGTCGGTGCCGGGCAGCCACAGGGCCTCGTAGCCCTGCATCCGCCGCCAGCGGATCAGCGCATCCTGCAGGGTGTTATCCAGCGCGTGGCCCATGTGCAGCTGGCCGGTGATATTGGGGGGCGGAATGACGATGGTGTAAGGCTCCTTTTTGCTTTCGGCATCGGCATGGAAGTAGTTTTTTTCCATCCAGAACCGGTAGGTGCGGTCTTCCACCTGTTTGGGGTCGTAGACTTTTTCCAGTTGTTTGGCCATAGGGGGTCCTCCTTGATAAAATACTTGATAATATGTTTGGCGGCGGGCCACGCGCCAATAAAAAAAGCCTGCCGACCTTCCCTGAGGGAGGGCGCAGCAGGACGCAGTATGGGCGCGGTACCACCTGATTTCGCACCGCCAGTGACGGTGCGCACTTTGTTTTCGATAACGGGAAAGGCCGTTGCGGCTTGCCGTTGGGCTGGGCCGCACCGCTCGGCGGCGACGTTCCGCATCCTCCGCCGCAGCCTTGCACCGGACGGCTGCTCTCTGGGGGCCGGATAAAATGCGTACTCCTCCGCGTCATCGCGTTTTTTGATATCCCTGCTATTCTACCGCAAGGGGGTGGGGTTTGTCAAGCGGCAGGCGGCGCGGTTTTGCGGGCCTCTGCAGAGAGCGGGTCCGGGCGGCAGCCCGGCCGGCCCGCAGGGCCGGCCAAGCGCCCCCGGAGGGGGCGTTCAGCGGCGGCGAAGCCGCCGCGGGCTGCCGCCCGGGTCGGCGCCTTTCGCAGGCTCTATTCGCAGGGAGTATCCCCCGGCGGGGAAAGCAGCAGCTCGCGGGCCTGTTCGGCATTGTGGGCGATGGCCTCCCGCAGGGCCTCTACGCTTTCAAACCGGCGTTCCGGGCGGAGAAAGTGACACAGCGTTACCGTCAGCTCCTGCCCGTACAGGTCGCCGGAAAAATCCAGGAGATAGCTTTCCACCCACAGGGCGCCGGACTGCTCCACGGTGGGACGCACCCCCAGGTTGGTCACAGCGGCATGGCGGCTGCCGTCCGGCAGCGTGACCCACGCGGCGTACACGCCGAAGGGTGGGACACTTTCGCCGGGGGTGACGACGATATTGGCGGTAGGGAAGCCCAGCCGGCGCCCCAGGTGATGGCCGGAGATGACCCGGCCGGTAAAGACAGGGAACTGTTCCATGGCGCGGTTAACGGTGCAGCAGTGGGGAAACGCTTTTGTAGACCAGGAAGGTCACGATGGCGTTGATCCCGGCTTTGATCAGATTGAACGGCAGAATGATGGGCAGCAGGATCGCCCGGATGGCGTCCACCGGCATCCCGGTAAAGTAGGGGGTGACGATCAGGTTGGCGGGCATCATGATAAGCCCCCAGGCGGCCACGCCGCAGGCCAGCGCGATAAGCGCGGCTTTTTTGGTCTTGTGGCGCCGGTAGATCAGCCCCGCGACCAGTACGAAGGTACCGGTGGCGATGATGTGCATGATAATACCGTATACCCCGCCGGAGGCGCTGACGGTCAGCCCCTGCACAACGGCCACCACGACGGTCATCAGCAGACCGTACCACGGGCCGAAGGCAAAGGTGGCGATCATGATGGGGATATCGGCGGGGTCATATTCCAGGTAACTGGCGGCGGGGAAAATGGGGAAGTGGATAAAGAACACGAGGACGACCGAAAGGGCGGCCAGGACGCCGAGCTTTGCCAGCCGGCTGATTTTGGGGTTGACGTTTGACATAGGTAGTTCGCTCCTTTTTGTAATGCAGATGTTTCATCGCAAAACAAAAGCGCCCCGGGCGGCAAAGGCCGCAGCGGGGCACCGACACGCAAAAAAGCGCTGTTTCTTCCATCCGGACTATACCGTCGGTGAGGGAATCGCACCCTCTCGGCAGCACCGTGGTGCTGTTCGCGGACTGGGGAGCCGTCAGGCTCCGTCACCGCCGGTGGGGAATTGCACCCCGCCCCGAAACATCTTGCTTATATTATAATCATCTGTGCGGCGTTGTCAACAGGGAAATACACGCGGGGGAACTATCCCCGGCCCTGCTGCAGCCGCGCCTGTTCCAGCGCCAGCGCGCGGTTTTTCAGATCGGGGTCGTCGGTGACCTCCCGCAGCACGGCGATCTCCGGCGGCAGCAGCGGCACCTCCTGCGGCGACGGCAGCTCCACCTCCAGGATGGCCTGCTCGCTCCAAAAGGGGTAAAGGTCGATCTCCACGGTGCGGCCCGCGTACGGAAAGGCCCAGCGCACCTTGCGCAGCACCGGCAGTCCCGGCAGGGCCTGGGCCAGCAGCGCCTCGTACTCCGCCGGGGAGATCTCCCGCTCCAGCTCCGTACGGACCAAGCCGGCGGTTTCGGTCTTTTCGGTCAGGGTGCAGCGCACCGTGCCGGTCAGCAGGCAGGCGGCTCGCCGGATCCGGCGCTCCCAGCCGGGGCGGGCGGTCAGGTAGCATTGCTCCAGGGTGGCGGCCGAGGCCCCGGGCCGGCTGCGCAGCCAGTCCTCCGCAGGCCGCCGGATCAGATATTTCCGTTCAATTTCCAGGGCCATCCTGTCCCCCTCCGTTTCTGCCCTTCAGCATAGCACAGTTCCGCTTTTTGGGCAAGCCCGTGCAGGGGGAGGAGCGGCGGAGCCGCACGCGCGCCACCGGCGCGCGTACCCCGCGCCCGGGGGCGCGGGTTGCCGGGCAAAGCCCGGCGGCGGCTCCGCTTGCCTGTACCTTTTGCGGATGCCAAAAGGCAGACCCCCAGGGGGCCTGCCTTTACAGAGTGTTTATTCGGCGGGAGCCGCCTTTGCCTTGCGGCTTTGCACTATCTGGGAGATAAAAGGAATGGCGATGAGCAGCAGACCGATCAGGTCGGTGATCGGGTCGGGGTCGATCAGCAGCACGCCGCCGACCAGCAGCATGGCGCGCATCCACCAGACGATCTTGCTGCGGATAAAGCCTGTCATACCCATCGAGATACCGGCCATGCCGATCACCGAAGTGCACATAATGGAGACCAGCTTAAGCACCGAATCAACATTGATGAACAGCAGCTGGGGATTCAGCGCGAAGATGTAGGGGATGATAAACGCGCCGATCGCAAGTTTGGTGGCGGTCACGCCGGTCTTCAGCGGATTGGAATGGGCAATGGCACTGCCGGCGTAGGCGGCCAGCGCCACCGGCGGGGTGATATCCGCCACGATGCCGAAGTAGAAAACAAACATATGCGCCGCCAGCAGCGGGATCCCCATCTTGACGAGGATGGGCGCAGTGATGGTGGCCATAATGACATAATTGGCGGTGGTGGGAACGCCCATGCCCAGCACAATGCAGGCCAGCATGGTGCAGAACAGCGCCAGGAAGATGCTCTTCTGCGCCAGGGGAACGATGACGGCGACCAGAGTGGTGCCCAGGGCGGTCATCGAAACGACGCCCGAGATGATGCCCGCCATGGCGCAGGCTACGGCCACGCCGATGGAGCTGGCAGCGCCGCCCTGCAGCCCCTCCGCGGCCAGGCGGGGGGTCAGGATGGCGGATTTGGCCAGGAAGCTGCACAGGACAGCCACCACCATCGCTACAAAGACCGAAGTACCCATTCCCACCCGGACGACCTGCCACAGGATGACGAGGGTCGCCAGCGGGATCAGCGGCAGACCGACCGAACGCAGCAGGTCGTGCTTATCCTTGCCGATCAGGCTGATGATAAGGGCGAACAGAATGGCAAAGCAGGCGGACATACCGGCGGTGTAGTAATTCATGCAGATGACCAGGATGATGACCGGCAGCAGCAGATAGCCGCTTCGGGCCAGCAGCCGGAAGAACTTCGGCATGGTCCCTTTGGGCAGGCCCTTCAGGCCCAGCCGCTTGGCTTCAAAGTGCACCATCAGAAAGATGCCGGTAAAATACAGCACGGCGGGCAGAATGGCCGCCAC
>SFLS01000020.1 GCA_004554485.1 Oscillospiraceae bacterium
GAGTGTATTCTGTGCCTGGAATGCGTGAAAAACTGCCCCAAAAAGGCGCTGTGAGCGCAAAGGAGAGAGCGCGGGGCGCAGCCCCGGCCGCCCTGCGAAAGCAGGGCGGCCTCCGTCGCGAAGCGGCGGAGGCGGATCTTTGATCCGCTGGGCTGCGCCCCGCGCCCGGCTTTTTGCAGGAACCGGCGGAGGACGGGCAAAACCGGGCAGCACAGGGGGGGGAACCGGCCGGAAAAACAGAAAAACACCGCCCGGCGGGGGCGGCATAGCATGGAATAGGCCCGGGCGGCGGCAGCCGCTGCCGTGGGGGTCATGTAGGGGGCAGAGGGGATTTCTCTGCCCCCGTAGAATTTACAGCAGAGCGGCGCGGTAGGCAGACACCAGCGCCGCAAAGGAGGCGCGGGCGTTGGCTGCGGAGGGACTGGGCAGTGCGGCGGCGGGAAGGCCGGTGTGCGGCTGGACAAGCTGCCGGTAGAGCCGGCCGGCTGTGGCACCGGTGGTGCAGATGCGCACAATACCGGGATACCGGGCCAGCAGGTCGCCGATTTTGTTGGGGACGGGGTTGCGGATGGTGGAATCGGCGGCGCCGGTGATGGTGCAGGAGGCCAGAACATCCCACAGGGCCAGGCGGTGGCGGGCCAGCAGAGCCGTGCGGCCGGCGGCAGTATCGGGATCGGGTTCGCCGTACACGGCGGCGAGAACCGGCCAGAAGCGGTTTTGCGGGTGGGCATAGTAAAAGGCCTCGGCACGGCTGCGGGGACTGGGCATGGTGCCGAGAATCAGGATGCGGCTGTCCGGCCAAATCAGGGGCGGCAGGGGATGGATGACGGTTTGGGACATGAGGGGGGACCTCCGGGGAAGGTGGGGTGGGGAAAGAAAGCGGCCCCGCAGGGGCCGCGGCGAAGCCGCGGGGGCGGTGGGGCGGGGAAGAAGAAAAGGCTATCTTTTGCGGCGGGCGCGCAGCTTTTGCAGCAGGGGCTTGCCGCGCAGGAAGGCCCAGTACCAGAACGGGGAAAGAACACGGTCAAATTCGCCGGCCAGTTCGGTCACGCCGACCGAGTGGCAGAAGCCCTCCTTAAAGCGGTACAGGCCGTTTTCCTTGCTGAGGGAGTACACCCCGCCGAAATCGTAGAACTCGGCGCCGAGAGAACAGGCCCAGCGGATCATCTCCGCCTGCATGGCGTAGGCGGGCATCAGGTTGCGTTTTTCGTTGCTGCTGGCGCCGTAAATGTAAAAGACTTTACGGCCGTAGTGTAGCGCGATGGCGGCGGCCAGCGGCTCACCCTCGTATTCCGCCAGGCAAAGGCGGCAGTGCTCGGGACCGTAGGCTTCTAGCATCCGCTGGAAATAATCCAGCGGGCGGTGGCCGATGCCGTCCCGTTCGCAGGTTTCCAGATAGATGCGAAAGAAGGTTTCCAGCGCTTCGGCGCCGGCCCAGCGGGTGGTGATCCCCCGCCGGGTGGCCAGGCGGATATTATAGCGGGTCTTTTCGCCGAAAGAGGGCATCAGCTCCTCCAGGGTTTTGCCCTGCAGCGGCAGGAACATATTAAAGCGGGGCTGAATCTGATCGTGCATGCCGCAGTTGCGGGCGCGGCAGCGCAGCCCCATCTTTCGGTATGCGTCGATCAGGGTGTCGTCGTAGGGCGTTTCTGGGTCAAACCGCAGCAGAAAGGCCCGGTGCTTTTTCAGGACAGGGACAGCTTCCCGCAGCAGGGCCGCGATGGTTTGGGTATCGTAGGGGTCGCAGACCGGCCCGCGCGGGGCGTAGGCCAGCGTGCGGCCCGCCACCGCGGGAGCGAAGATGATGCTGAGGGCGGCGGTGATGCGGCCCTCCTGCTCCAGATAGACCTGCTCGCCGATCCAGCCCTTTTTGACATAGGCCCAGCCGCGGTCCTGCATTAGGTTGCCCCAGCGGCTGCCTGCCACAAAGTCGGTATAGCGCCGGACGGCGGCGGGATCGGATTGCTCGAGAATAGGCATGATGGTTCTCCTTTGCGGTGATGGTCACAGGCCCAGGCAGCGGCGGGCGATGGCAAGGTCGGATTCGTAGAAATCGTAGCGGCCCTGCACCTTTTGGTAATCTTCCTCGCCTTTGCCGGCCAGAATAAGCAGTTCGCCGGGCAGAAGCTCCGCGATGGCGGTTTCGACGGCGGCGGTCCGGTCCGGAAGGATTACGAAGCGGCGGTGATACTCGGCGATATAGCCTGCCATTTCCCGGCAGATCTCGGCCGGATCCTCAAAGCCGGGGTCTTCGGCGGTGAGATAGACAAAATCGGCGTACTGCCCGCAAAGCCGTCCGATATCCACCCGGCGCTTTTGGTTCTTGTGGCCGGGACAGCCGCACAGCACCTTGATGGGGGCGCCGGGATAATCCTGCCGGAGAGAGCAAAACAGGGCGGTAAAGCTGAGAAAGTTGTGGGCATAATCGACGATGACGGTACGGCCGTCCTTCTTCAGGACATTCATGCGGCCGGGAACGGTGACATCCGCGATGCCGGCGGCGATGGCGTCCTCCCCAATCCCCAAAGCGCGGGTGACGGTGATGGCCGCCAGCGCGTTGGCAACATTGAAGCGGCCCTCCATGGCAATGCGGTAATCCCGGCGGGAACGCCCGTCGCAGACGGTAAAGGAAAAGCCGGGATCCTGCTTGCGGATATCTTCCGCCCACAGATCGCAGGAGGGGTCCTCCCCGCAGACCAGCACCCGCTCGGCGTAGCGTTCGGCGGTGGAGCGGATCTCCTCAAACCGGTCGGTGCCGCGGCAGATCACGGCGATGCGGCAGTTTTTCATCAGCTGGAGCTTGCACCGGAAGTAATCCTCGAAGTCCTCGTGCTCCAGCGGGCCGATGTGGTCCTCCGACAGATTGAGGAACAGGCCGGCGGTAAACGGCACCCCATAGACGCGCTGCTGCTTGTACGCCTGCGAGGAGACCTCCATGGTAAGGTGCCGGATGCCGTGGGCGAGGGTATCGGCAAAGCACTGCTGCAGTTCCAGCGATTCCGGGGTGGTGAGATGCGCTTCGGCACTTTGGCCGCCGGTGTACATTTCCACGGTGGAAAGAACAGCGGTGCGCCGTCCCAACGCGACATCCAGAATGCTTTTGATGAAGTACGTGGTGGTGGTCTTGCCTTTGGTGCCGGTCAGGCCGATGAGGGTGAGCTGCTCGGCGGGGCGGCCGTAGTATTCCGCCGCCAACACCGAAAGCGCCCGGCGGGCATCGCTGACCAGCAGGGCGGGAGCGGACAGCGCATAACGCTGCTGCGCCAGATAGCAGGCGGCGCCCTGCTGCAGGGCGCTTTGCAGATACTCGGGCCGGAAATTCAGCCCCTTGCAGACGAAAAGCGAGCCGGGAGTGACGTTCCGGCTATCGTAGGTAATGGCGGGGAAGATCAGCTCCTGCGGGCAGCCGGGTGTATCCAGCAGCAGACCGTGGGCCTGCAGCGCCGCCCGGGCGCGGGAAAGGGAGAGGGTGTATTCCATAGCGGGTAAAACTCCTTACTGCGCTGCGGCCAGCGCCAGCAGCACAGGCTTTAAGATATCCAGAACGGTGCGGCAGCAGCTGCCGTCGGGGTCCCGGGCGGGGTTGTATTCCACACAGTCCAGCGCCACCGCCTTGCCGGTGGCGGCCAGGGCGGTCAGCACCTCGGTGACCTGCCGGGGGGTGGGACCATCCGGAATGGGCAGGCCGGTGGCGGGAATATAGGCGGCATCCAGCGAATCGACATCCCAGCTGACGTGGCAGTAGGGGGTGGAAACGCGCTCCAGCAGCCGGCGCAGCACGGCGGAAAGGCCCTTTTCGCGGATCTCGCGCATGGGGTAGAGGTTGACGCCCTGCGCGGCGAGGATCTCCTCCTCGGCGGGGTCGATATCCCGCGCGAAGATGATATGGACGTTTTCCGGCCGCAGGGCGGGGACTCCGCCGCAGACCGCGCTGAGCTGCGGTCCGCAAAGCCCCAGCAGCGCCGCCACGGGCATCCCGTGGATGTTGCCGGAAGCAGAGGTCTCCTCGGTATTGATATCGGTGTGGGCATCCACCCAGATGAGCGAAAGCTCCTCCGGGGAGTAGTGCTGCGCGGTGCCCGCGACCGTCCCCAGCCCCAGGGCGTGGTCGCCGCCCAGCGTAACGGGAAAGGCCCCGGCGCTCTGGGCCGTGCTGACGGCATCCCGGGTGGCGGCGCAGGCGGAAAGCACCTCGGCGAGATAGTGGGGGGACGGCTCCTCCTCCCGACGGACGGTAAGGGGGACAAAGGCGGAATCCGCCGCTGCCGCGATACCGTTATGGGAGAGGAAGGAGAGCAGACCGTTTTCGCCGCTGACGAGGGCGGCGCCGCCCATGGCGCAGCCGGCGGTGCCGCAGCCCAGCTCCAGCGGAGCCGCAATAAGAGAAAACCGCATGGCGGATCCCTGCCTTTCACACTGATAGGATGGGGCATAATCCCCCAGATTAAACCGTAACCTATTGTACCACAGTCCCCCGGGAGAAACAACCGGATTTGTTTGAATATTTTGGCGGGGCGGCGGGAGAGCCAGGGGGAGAGGGCGGCCCGCAGGGCCGTCCGGGCCCCCGCAGGGGGCCCGGACGCTGCGATCGGAGATCGCAGGCCCCGGCCGAAGGCCGGGGCGCCCTGCGGGCCGAAGCCGGGGGCTTTTGCCGGGTAAAAAAGGGGAAAGGGACCCGGCAACGAGAGGGGCGGACAGCGCCTGTTTTCACAGATTATTCAGAAACCCGTCAAAGAGATTTGTTGACGGGCGGGGGAAAGTGCGATATGATAAAAGAATAAAATAGGGCTTGTTGTGCCCGCTATTTACAGGAAAAAGAGGAACTTTGCCATGATCATTTCCCCCTCCATGCTGTCAGCCGACTTTGCCCGGCTGAAGGAAGAGCTGGACCGTATCAAGGCAGCCGGCGCCGAATGGCTGCACATTGATGTGATGGACGGGCACTTTGTGCCGAACATCTCCTTCGGGATGCCGGTTATCAAAAGTATCCGGCCGGTAAGTGACCTGTTTTTTGATGTGCATATTATGATCAGCCAGCCGCAGAAGTATATTGCCGAGCTGAAAAAGAGCGGCGCCGAGCTGGTGACCTTCCACCTGGAGGCGGAGGGCGACCCCGCCGAGACCATCCGGATGATCCACGAGCAGGGGATGAAGGCGGGGATCTCGGTGAAGCCGGGGACTCCCGCGCAGGCGCTGGCGCCCTATCTGGACAGGGTGGAGCTGGTGCTGGTGATGACGGTGGAGCCGGGCTTTGGCGGACAGAGCTTTATGGAGGAGATGTGTCCCAAGCTGCACTGGCTGCGGGAGCACTGCCGTCCCGGTACGGTGCTGCAGGTGGATGGCGGCATCAACCGCAAGACCATTGCCGCTGCCGCTGCCGCGGGCGCCGACTGCTTTGTGGCGGGCAGCGCCATCTTTGGCAAGGAGGACTACGCGGCGGAGGTAGCCGCCCTGCGCGCGCTGGCCGAACAGGCCGGATGAACGGGCGGAGGGACCCTCGAACGGAAGGAGAAAACCCATGCAACTGACCGATAGAATATTCAGGGGGCTGTACCGGCGCGGCGTGATGCTGGAGCAGATGAAGGAGCCGGCGCTTTCCCGGACGGTAAAGCAGATGTCCTCGGCGGAGCCGGCCGAAAACCCCCGTGAGGTGGACGGCATGACGGCGCAGGAGATCATAGAAGCGGCAGAGCTGGCCGATATCGTGGATGAGACCGACGGCCGGCCGCTGGCCGAAAAGCTGCGGGAGGCTGAGAACAGCGGTGGAATGCTGCTGGTGGACGCCATCGACGACGAGCCGTATGTGAGCAGCCAGATGGGGCCGATGCTGGCGCTGCGGGAGCAGTGCGCCGGAGGGATCCGGCTGGCGGCAAAGGTGCTGGGGACCGAAAACAGCACCGTACTGGTGTACAAGCATATCAGCGACAGCGAAGTGGCTATCCCCCGCAGCATCGACGGGATCCCGATCCGCAAGATCGGCGGGAAATACCCTGCTCAGCAGCATGTGGAGGAAGAGCTGGAGACGCTGTACCGGGATAAGGGCGGTTACCTGCTGGTGGGCGCCTGCGCCATGATCCACCTGTACCGCGCCGCCGCCGAGGGACGGGCTCAGACCACCGCCTTTGTGACGGTGGCAGGCAACTGCATCGGCTTTCCGCGCAACGTGGAAGCGCCGCTGGGCACCCCGGTCATAGAGCTGATCAAGCTGTGCGGGCTGATCGAGCATCCCACCCGTGTGATTTTGGGCGGGCCGCTGACCGGCGCCGCCACCGAGGACCTGCGGCACGAAAAGGTAGAGCTGCGCACGGCCGCCGTGCTGGCCATCCATGACGATAAGGACGATTACAGCTATTCCTGCATCGGCTGCGGCAGATGTACCGCCGTCTGCCCGCAGGGACTGAACCCGATGCGGATCCTGCAGGAGCTGCGCCGCGGCAACCATGAGGCGGTGGAGGCGCTGGGCACCCGCGATTGCATCCAGTGTATGTGCTGCAGCTATATCTGCCCCTCCCGCCAATCGGTAGCGGGGGAGATCCTGCTGTATCGCCGTAAAAGGAAGGGAGGCGAGACCGAATGATCCGACAGGCATCCCTTTTAGCGCCGTATATCAAGCACCCCACCACCACCCGGAGCATCATGCTGGACATGATGCTGTGCATGGCGGCACTGTACCTCATTGCGGCCTTTTACTACGGGGGACGCGCCCTGATGCTGGGACTGGTCTCGATGCTGGTATGTATGGCGGCGGAGCTGCTGGGTTCCGCGTTGCGGCTGGAACGCCACAACAGGCGCGACCTGTCGGCGCTGGTGACAGGAATGATGATCCCGCTGATGCTGCCGGCCTCCATCCCCTACTATATCGTGATTATTGCCGACCTGTTTGCCATCCTGGCGGTGAAATACGCCTTTGGCGGCACCGGCTACAACCTGTTTAACCCGGCGGCCGGCGGTCTGCTGTTTGTGACCGTCTGCTGGCCGCAGCAGGTCTTTGCCTATCCGGCCACCTTTTCCAACCCCGAGGTCTTTGGCGAGGTGACCGGGCGGCTGACCAACTCCATCGCCTATGTGCTGAGCGTGGGGGGGACCCCCTCCACAAACGTCACCTCGGTCATCCTGGGGCTGCACCCCGGCCCGATGGGGACGCTAAACGGGCTGGTGCTGTTGGCCTGTATGCTGTATCTGGCGGCCCGGGGCAGCCTGCGGCTGTGGCAGCCGCTGATCACGCTGGGGACCGTGGCGGCCTTTGCGGCCTTCTTCCCCCGTGCGGAGTATTCCTCGCTGGAGTCGGTGGCTTACGAGATCTTCGGCACCGCAGTGCTGTTCGGGACGGTGTTCATGCTCTCGGAGCCGGTGACCGGCGCCACCCGGGAGGAGGGTCGGCTGCTTTCCGGCATCGTGGCGGGGCTGCTGATTGTTGCGTTCAACTATTTCGGCGCTTACCAGCAGGGCATCCTTTTTGTGGTGCTGCTGATGAACGTCATCAACCACTATATCGACAACCTGACCGAGAAGAAAATGCAGGAGGAAAGGAGGGCCCGGTATGCCAAACGAGAAGCAGCAAGAAACCGCTGAGCAGGGATTGGAGCATCTGTCGGAGCAACGGCCGCCGGAGCCGGTGAAGCCCCCCCATCCCCTGCCTGCCCGATGGACCAAGCGGGGCCAAAGGACCGGCAAACGGGCGCAGGCCCGCCTTCTGGCAGCGGAAAAAACCTCCGTGGACCACGCCTACCTGATGCTGGGCGCGGTGCCCTTTTGGGCAGTGGCGGCGACTTCGCTGCAAAACGCCCTGATCCTGTGCGCGGTGCTGGTGATCCTGATGCTGCCGGCTTCGGCGCTGCATCTGATCCTGCGGCGGCGCCTGAATATGGCGGAATGGCTGGCGCTGCCCCTGACGGTGCTGGTAGCCGCGATGCTGGCGGCCGGCTGCTGTGTGACCCTGGTGCTGTACTGGCCCGGCGCCTACGATTCCCTGGGGATCTATCTGTTCCTGCTGGTGGCGGCCCCGGTGCTGCTGCAGGCGGACAGCTACAGCGCGGTGGACAGCGTGCGGGAGTTCTGGGGCAGATCGCTGCGGTTTGCGCGGGATTTCTGCATCATTATTCTGGTATGCGGCGCCCTGCGGGAGCTGCTGCGCCACAATACCCTCCTGGGACTGCCCGTAACGCTGCCGCTGAAGACCGAGGCGGCGGGCCAGCCTTTCTTTGGACTGATGCTTTCGGGATGTTTGCTGGCGTTGCTGCGTACGCTGGAGGCAGCGCTGCACCGGGCCATCACCCATAGGAAACAGGCCGAGACCGTGGAAAAGGAGGCAAAAACATGAGCCTGGTGTGGAATCTGCTGGGGCTGCTGCTGACGGCGGCAGTGGTGGAAAACCCCTTTTATACCCGGTGCTTTATGGCGGAAACGGTAGACGCCCAGTTGAATGAGCGGCGGGATGTGACCGTCCGCAGCCTGATTGCGGCGGGGATGTGCCTGCCCGCGGCCCTTTCCGGCTGGCTGGGCCGGCTGATCTTTACCGGCTATACCGATATCCCGGTTTATCTGAGTACCCCGGTGGGGATCCTGCTGTATATCGTGCTGTTTTTGCTGTGCTGCCTGCTCCTGCTCCGCGGGATGAAGAACCGGCCCGACGAGAGCTTTATGCACGCCTATACCCGGGACTGCTTTTCCTTTTTGCCGGTGGGCGTGCTGCTGCTGACCTGCCTGAGCAATTACAGATGGTATGAAAGCTTGGTATTCGGCCTGGGCAGCGGCCTGGGCTATCTGCTGGCGGTGCGGCTGCATATTGTTTTTGCCGACCGGCTGAAATATACCCGGATGCCCTTTTTCCTGCGCGGTCTGCCCATCCGGCTGATCGGTGCGGGGCTTATCTCCATGGCGCTGTTCGGTTTGCTGGGACATTCCCTGGCGGCGTAACGGCATTCTACCCAAAGGGAGACGATAGCAATGAGCAAAGACTTTAAGGTACGGCGTTACGGGCGGGACCGCCGGCGCCAGAGAAAGGTAAACGCCGCCAAGGTGATCCTGCTGGTGGCGGTCATTGCCGCGGCCTGCCTTGCCGGATGGTACCTGTACGACCCCGTTTCGGCGTGGGTCAGTGAGAAGGCGGCCCAGTGGCAGCTGGAACGGGAGCAGCGGGAGCAGGAGCGTGCGCAGGAGCAGCAAAGCCAGCAGAACCAACAGGGCGAACCGGGGGGACAGGAGGAGCCGGGAACCATGCCGACGCTCCCGACAGAGGAGCAGGGAGCGTTCCCCGCAGGCAGCGTAGTGCTGGATACCGCGCTGCTGTATGAGCCTGACGCGCTGGAGCAGAAGCTGGCCGCGCTGGCGGCGGAGGGCTATACCGGGGCGGTATTTACCCTGAAGGACGCCGACGGCCTGGTGCTGTACCAGAGCGCCCTGGAGGACGTGACCCAAAACACGGCACAGACGGCGACACGGTACGACCTGAAAGCGGTGATTGAAAAAATAGAAGCGGCGGGGCTGGACCCCATCGGGCGGATATGGGCTTTTGATGACCATACCGCTTCCCGGCGGATGCCCGACGCCATGGTCAAATACAACTATACCGAGACCAACTGGATCCATAACGATAAGGAGGCCGGCGGACACAGCTGGCTGAACCCCGCCAGCAGCCGGGCGCAGGAATACATCCTTTCGCTGCTGCGGGAGGCGGCGGACAGCGGGCTTTCGGCGATCCTGCTGGAGGGGGTGCAGTTCCCCACCGGATATTCGCTGGAGCTGGCCACCTATGCCGAAAGGGACGTGACGGTGGATCAATCGGCGGTGCTGGCGGACTTTGCGGGCAGTGCAGCGGCCGAAATGCGCCAGCGGGGCGTCAGTCTGTGGACGGCGCTGTGGATGGGCGACCTTTCCGGCGAGAGCGTGCGGCTGGGCAGCGACCCGATGAAGGTGCTGTCGGCGGCGGAGCATTGCGTCATCAAGGCCGCGCCGGAGCAGTTTGCGACGAAGAAGGCGCCGCTGGCGGAGGACATTTACACCGTGATGCAGGCCCGGTGGGCCGCGCTGACCCCAAAGCTGCCGGACGGGGTAACGCTGGCGGCGGAGATACAGGGCGATGCCCCCGCGGCGGGGCTGTGGCAGGGCGCCGGCTGGGGAGAGACCCAGGTGGCCGACCAGATCCGCGCGGCGGAGCAGGCCGGCGTGAAGGGGATCCTGCTGGCCGAAGGAAGATAACGATGCAGAAGAAGCAGGCGCCCCCGTTCCGAAAGGAGCGGGGGCGCCTTTAGCGCCTTTCGGGCGCGGGAGAGACCGAACCGGACCATGCCGGACAAAAGAAGAAAGGCTCCGCCGCAGCAGAGCCTTTCTGAAACCAAAACAATTTTAATTCGGCAATCCTTTTACAACCCGGTAAAAGGGCGGTGGTGGAGACACCGGTTTTCCCTTTCTCTGTCTATATTATATGCCCTGACCCTATGAATTTCTGCCTTTTTAATTGAAAATTGGGTTACGATTTGGTGACGGCGGCGGGCCAAGAGTTGCAAATCGTTTCCGTTCAGCTGATATAGTCTTCGATGAGGCGGGTGAGCGTTTCGTAGTCGGGGGCGGTGATGCCCTGCTCCAGCCGATCCCGGTCGGCCTGCGGCAGCAGGCGGGTGTAAACGTCAAAGATCATTTCGGGGGTGTCGCTGCCCTCCCGGAAAATGGCCAGCCGGCCGTTGTAGCTTTGCAGGCGGTAGCCGCCCTGCGGCTCCGGCTCCTGCGGCTGGGTATCGACGGGGGTTTCGGCCGGAAGCGGCTCCGGCACCGTTGGTTCGGCTGTCTGCTGCGGCGCGGGGGAAGGTTCCTCCGGCACGGCGGGGGCGCTGCCGCGGGCGGCAAAGGACAGTACCAGGCCCAGCAGCAAGGCGGCGATGACCACCGCCAGCGAAAACAGCATCCGTTTGGCCATCAAAAGGCCTCCTTTTCGGTTTTGTGTGCGGTAGTATGGGCATTTTTCGGCGGATTAGTCGGAACCGGGCGGAAATTCAAAAAATAGTAACACATGACAGCCAAAGTGTGCTATAATAACCATGTGTATGGGCAAAAGCAGGCCCGGGCCCGCCGATACGGCGGGAAAACCGCCGGGTCGGCTGCCTTTTGTGCGCCCTTGGGCCCGGCCGCCCGCAATAGTCTGACGGCCGGCAGAACCTTTTCCCCCCGAAAAAGAAGGAGGTAACAGATTGAGCTTTAAGGATAAATGGAACCAGTTGAGCCGCAAAGCCGACGAAGCGGTAAAGAAGGCGAAGGCCGGCAAGGCGGAGAAGGCCTCTCCGGACGGGACGAAAAAGCCCGGCACCGGCAAAAAGGTGCTGCGGGCGATCGCAGCGGTGATACTGGTGGGGATCATCCTGGTGTGTGTGGTGGGCTGCATCGTTACCGTGTGGGTATTTGATACGCTGGATAACGACCAGCAGATGCTGGACCTGAGTATGCAGAAGGCCAAATATACCACCATTTTTTACGCAGATGACGGCGTGACCGAGCTGGCGCGCGCCTACGACCCGGAAGCGGGCAACCGTATCTGGGCGGACTATGAGCAGATGCCCAAGCAGCTGCTGGACGCGGTGGTGGCCGTGGAGGACAAGCGCTTTTGGGAGCATAACGGCGTGGACTTTTTGACCACCACCAAGGCGGGCATCAGTGCCGTGCTGCAAAAGCTGGGCTTTACCGGCTTTTACGGCGGGGCGACCCCCGGCGCTTCCACCATCACCCAGCAGGTGGTGCGTAATATCACCAACGACCGCGCGGTGGACGGCGCGGCGGGCTGGGCCCGCAAACTGCGCGAGATCTTCCGGGCGCTGAACGTGGAAAAATACTATACCAAGGAACAGATCATCGAGACCTACCTGAACCTTGCCAGCTTTTCGCAGAACTGTTCCGGTATCCAGGCGGCCGCCAACGTCTTTTTCAATAAGGATGTCAGCGAGCTGACGGTGGCCGAGTGCGCCACCATCATCGGTACCACCAAGAATCCTTATGCCTTTGACCCCTACACCCATTGGGAGGAGAACCAGGAGCGCAAGGAATATATCCTGGGGCTGATGCTGGAGCAGAAAAAGCTGACCAAAGAGGAATACGAGGAGGCCATGGCGCAGGAGATCGTCCTGTACCGGGGCGAGAACAGCAACGCCGCCATCCAGACCTGGTTTGTGGACTATGTGACCGACGAGGTCTGCCGCGACCTGGCGGAAAAGCAGGGCATTACCGAAGCGGAGGCCTACCAGAACCTGATCGGCGGCGGCTACCGCATCTATACCACCTGCGAGGAACGGGTGCAGACGATCCTGGAGGACTATTACAGCAGCCCGGAGAACTTCCCGCCGGTCAACAATGAGGAGTATCCCCAGTCCGCCTTTGTCATCACCGATACGGGCGGCGCGGTCAAGGGGATCGTCGGCGGCAACCGCGGCAAGGACGGCAACCGGATCTGGAACCGCGCTTCCGATACCACCCGGCAGATCGGCTCCACCATCAAGCCCATTACCTCCTATGTACTGGGGATCGAAAATGACATTATCACCTATTCGACGGTCATCGAGGACCGCCAGGTGGTGGTCAACCCCGATGAGGTGAGCTACAGCCAGCCGCTGTGGGTGCCCAAGAACGAGTACAACAGCTTTAAGGGCTTTGTGACGGTGCGCACCGCGCTGATCCGCTCCATCAATACCGTGGCGGTGCAGATCACCCAGAAGCTGGGCACCACCACTTCCTATGATTTTTTGAAGTATTCGCTGAATATTGACACGCTGACCGCCGGGGACGACAGCTTCAGCCCCATGGCGCTGGGTTCCCTGACCAAGGGCATGACGCTGGTGAAGCTGGCCGGCGCCTACCAGATGTTCGGCAACGGCGGCACCCGTACCGAGCCGTACAGCTACACCCGGGTGGAGGATACCTACGGTAATGTGATCCTGGAGAAGGATACCGTGCCGACCCGGGTGATCAGCGCCGAAACGGCGACGGTGATGAACAAGCTGCTGCAGGAGGTGACCGGCTGGGAAGGAACCGGCGCGGCCGCGAACCTGGGCAATATCCCGGTGGCGGGCAAGACCGGCACCACCGATGACAGCGTGGACCAGTGGTTTGTGGGCGTTACCCCATACTATGTGGGGGTATGCTGGCTGGGTTACGATTCCCGCTACAAGACCGACGCCGAGGGCAATATCCAGTATTACGCCAACGGCAATCCCATCCCCAACTCGGTGAACTACGCCGGGGTGGGTTATCCGCCCCCCAAGCTGTGGAAGCAGATCATGAGCCAGGTGCACGAGGGCTGCTCCGGCAAATCCTTTGAAGTGAGCAGCAACGTGACGGAGTACAGCTACTGTACCGATACCGGAATGCTGGCCGGCGCCGGATGCGTCAACACGGCGGTGGGCTGGTACAAGAGCTCCAACATCCCGCAGGTGTGCACCTACCACAACTACGGCAGCAGCTACGGAGTGCCGATCGTGGGGCATACCGCCGCGGAGTGCGGTGTGGAATATGCCGACCAGTACCTGAACGACGCCTATGCCCTGATCCAAGCCTATGAAAAGCTGGGCCAGACCCTTTCCACCAAGGAGGCGATTGAGATGGTGCGAAGCGGCAATATCCCGTGGGATATGCTGTACGCCACCAACGAGGGCGATCAATCCGGCTACTACGGGGATTGAAGCGGAATAAGCAAGGGTTATCAAGCGGTCCCGACTGTGTCAAACAGCCGGGGCCGCTTTTTGCCGCCGAAGCAGGGGGCAGCGGAAGGCAAAGGCCAAAGAAAAACAGACCGCCGAAGCGGTCTGTGACAGAAGGGCAAGACGGTATGGGCCGTTACCGGGAGCCGATGAATTCCTGGATCAGAGAATTATCGGGGATGAGCTCCACCCCGATGGAGAAAAAGTGGCGGTAGCTTTCCCGCAGGCGGTCGGCCGTTTCCTGCAGCTCGCCGGCATCGCCCATTTCCTCCAGCAGCCGCAGGATGGTGGCGCTGTACAAAAACGGTTCGTAATCGTGGCTGGTGTTGACAAACACATCGGCAGTGCCGCTGCTGGGCTTCATGTACAGCAGCTCGCCCCGCAGAACATCCTGCCACATCTGCAGGGTGCCCAGCGGCGGAGTGCCGCGGTGCAGCGAATCCCGGATGATGCGGCGGGTCAGGCGCAGGTCACGCGCATCCAGCAGGATGTGCCCGCTGCTGTCCACATAGTTGGTATTGGGATGGATGTAGATGCCGAAGCACCGGGCCAGACCCTCCCGCAGACTGGGATGCAGGGCGTGGATGCCCTCGAAGATGAGCAGCGTGTTATCGTCGTATTCCATGGGGCGAGTCTGTCCGGCACGGCAGCCGGCAGAAAAATCGAAAACGGGGAATTCGGCGCGGCCGGTCTCCATCAGAGTATTGACCGAGCGGTGGAAGCAATCCAGGTCCAGCCCGTCGATGGTTTCGAAGTTTTTGCGGCCATCCTCCCACAGCGGCATATCCTCGCGGTTGCGGTAAAAATCATCCAGCGAGATGCGCACGGCCCGCCGGCCCATCGCGGAAAGATCCGAGACCAGCAGGTTGGCGGTGGTGGTCTTGCCGGAGGAGGAGGGACCGCAGAGCAGCACGATATGGCAGCCGCTGGCGACCACCTGCTCGGTCATGGTGCGCAGCTGGTCGCGGAAACGCGCTTCGATACGGTCAACGGCGACCTGGGGGTTTTCAAAGGTCTCCCGGGAGATCTCCTCGATCTCGCAGGTGTCACGCAGGTAGGCTTTTTCCATGGTGCAGGGGAACTCCTTTCGGGTAGGGTGCCGGGGGAGACACAGGGTGCCGGGCTCCGTCCGGACGGAAGGTTAAATTCTATTATACTGCATCGGCCGCAAAAATACAGCAGTTTTTTGCATTATTTGCGGGCGCGGCGCAGCAGGCCGCACAGGGAAAGCAGCAGAAAAGCAGCCAGATCCACCAGAACGACGCTGGCGCCGGTGGGGGTGGAGAGCAGAAACGAGGCGACTACGCCGATCCAGAAGCAGACCACCGAAAGCAGAGCCGCCGCGACGGTGACCCCCAGAAAGCTGCGGCAGACCCGCATGGCCGAAAGCGCAGGAAAAATGATGAGGCTGGAAATGAGCAGCGTGCCCATCAGCCGCATGCCGATGACGATGGTCACGGCGGTGAGAAGGGCCAGTACAAGGTTGTACAGGTTGGCCCGGATCCCGGTGGCGCGGGCAAAGGTCTCATCGAAGGTGACGGCGAAGATGCGGTGATACAGCAGCACAAAGAGCAGCAGCACCGCCAGCGAAAGCAGCACCGCCAGCCGGACATCCCCGGCGGTCATGGTAAGGATGCTGCCGAAGAGGTAGTTCATGACATCGACATTGCTGCCGCTGGAAAGGGAGGTAGCGGTAACGCCGATGGCCAGCGCCCCGCTGGAGACCAGCGCAATGGCGCTATCCCCGGCCAGGCGGCTGCCGCGGCTGAGACGCAGCAGCAGAAACGCCGCCAGAACGACCACCGGCAGCGCCACCGCCAGCGGAGCGGCGCCCAGCGCCAGCGCGACGGCCATGGCGCCGAAGCCCACGTGGGAAAGCCCGTCGCCGATCATGGAATAGCGTTTGAGGACAAGGCTGACCCCCAGCAGCGCCGAACAGAGCGCCACCAGCGTACCGGCGATGAGCGCGCGCTGGATAAACGGGTAGGAAAAGAGGCTGCCCAGCAGCTCAGTCATGGCTGTCACCTCCGATCAGGCGCCGGCAGAGGGCGGTGCGGCGGTATTCCTCCACCGTTCCGTCAAAATGCTCGGTGTGGCCCAGGTGCAGGATGCGGGTGGCATGGCGCAGCGCTTCGGCCACATCATGGGTGACCATGACCACCGTAACGCCCTGCTCCCGGTGCAGCCGGTCGATCACCTCGTACAGCTCGGCGGTCACGGTGGGATCCAGCCCGGTAAACGGCTCATCCATCAGCAGCAGGCGGCCGGTGGCGCACAGCGCCCGTGCCAGCAGCACCCGCTGCTGCTGCCCGCCGGAAAGCTCCCGGTAGCAGCAGCCGGCCAGCTCTTCCGCCCCCAGCAGCCGCAGCTTCTGCAGGGCGGTTTCCTTATCCGCGCGGGTATAAAAGGGACGAAAGCCCTTGGCGGCCAGCAGGCCGGAGAGCACGACCTCCATTACCGAGGCGGGGAAATCCCGCTGGAGGGGCGTTTGCTGCGGCAGATAGCCCACCGCGGCGGCCGGCAGATGAAAATGGATATGCCCGCCCAGGGGGCGGATCAGGCTGAGAATGCCCTTGAGCAGGGTGGATTTGCCGGCGCCGTTTTCGCCCACGATGGCCAGATAGTCCCCCTGCTGCACCGAAAGCTCCAGATGGGACAAAACGCACCGGCCCTCGTAGCCCAGCGAAAGGTCGCAGCATTGGATCAGCGTCATCTTATTCCCTCCTTTGCCAGGCAGCCGGCACAGGTGCCGTACAGTATGGTATGCCCGTAATCCAGCAAAAAGCCGTGATGCTCCCGAATATGGTCCGAAAGCGCCTGCATCTGACTGCAATCGAGGTGGTACAGCCGCCCGCAGCAAACGCATACCATGTGGGGGTGCAGGTGGCAGTCGGTGTGGTCGCCGACATACTGGTAGCAGGCCGAAGCCCCCTGCGCCGGGGAAAAGCGGCGCACCTGGCCGGCGGCGGCCAGCCGTTCCAGATGGCGGTAGACGGTGGCCTTGCTGACCCGCTGGCTTTGCAGCGCGGCGCAGAGCGATTCCGCGGTGACAGGCCCGGCCAGCGTTTTCAGATACTCCAGAATGAGCGCGCCCTGACGGGTCTGATAGCTCTCTTTCATGGCGTCCTCCGTAAAGATCATAAAATTGAAATTGGTTCTCAAATTGAACCCATTGTACTGCGAAGGGACCGGACTTGTCAAGAAAAGAGCAAAAAAAGAGAGCCGCGGCGGGCTCTCTTGAACAAACGGCGGGAGATTCAGAAGATGGCGGGGAACACCTGCGAAAGCGCCAGCCCGGCCAGGAACGACAGCACATTGGCAATAAGCGCGTAAAGGGCGGCCCGGCGGCGGGTGCCGGCGTCACGGGGTTCGGTGCCGGGCAGCAGACCGGCGTAGCAGGCGGCTTCAATGCCGGTGACGGCAAGCTCCAGCAGGATATACCAGAAGATAATAAACCCTCGGCTGTTCTGCTGGGCGCCCCAGTAAAGCAGCGCCGCATTCAGCGCACACTGGGTGATGAGATTGACAACGCCGATGAACAGCAGCTGCCTGCCCTTTCGGTAGCCCCAGCCCCATGCAACGGCAAGCTCCACGACCAAGGTGATGGCCAAGCGCCCGAGAAAGCCGACGACCTGCTGATGGGTACCGTCGCTTTTATCCAGGGTGATCTCTCCGGCGCTCCCGGCTTCAATGGGGCTGCCGTCGGCATCGGTAAGGGTCAGCGCGGCAAGCTCGGCAGGCGACCGACCGCCCAGATCCAGCGCGTAAAGGCTATCGAAGGCATACCGCTCGGTGATGCCGCTGCACAGGAAAGTGTCGCTTTCCGGGAAGTACAGCAGCAGCTTAAAGCGCTCCGGCGGGTAGTAGCCCCAACCGAATTCGGCATCCCCGTGCTGCTGCGTGAACAGATCGCAGAGGAAATAGTACCCGTCGGCATCCGCGTAGTCCACAAACTTTTGCCAGATGGGGTAGGCGGGGTCCTCGACGCCGCCCGACAGCTATTGGTCGATCTCGCTGAGCATGGTGACATAGTAGTCCTCATCCGGCATACCGGTCAGGGTAAAGGCGGCAGAGGGTTTGGGGCCGGTATCGGCCATGGCGATGCAGCACAGCAGCATGGCGGCGATGAGAAGTGCCAATAGGGAACACAGACGTTTTTTCATGGGGTTTCTTCCTTTCGCGGCAGAATGATCCTTCCTAAGAAAAAGTGCGGAGTTTTCTCCGATTCCCTGCAAGGAGGGAGAAAACTCCGCAGATTATTGCACGATCAGCCGGTGATCAGTCCGTTGAAGCCGCGCTTGGCGTTAACGGCTTTGGCTTTTTCGATATTCGCCAAATGCTCCTGATAGGTTCTGCCGTAGTAGTGGGTACGATCCACATCGGTGACAAAGAAGTAATAGGGGGTAACGTTGGGATGCAGCGCGGCATCAAAGGCGTCGGTGCCGGCATTGGCAATGGCGCCGACCGGCAGGCCCTGCCGACCGTAGGTATCGTAGGCATCCAGTACCGCCTGGGGTACGTTATCGTTGTAGTACGGCTCGATGTAATCCCAGATGTAATTGTTGGTGGTGCAGCTTTGCAGCATGGGGTAGGCGGCGGAATCCTGCAGGCGGTTGTGGAACACCGAGGAGACATTGTACATTTCCTCCACATTGGCGGATTCCTTTTGCACGATGGAAGCGAAGATGGCCCATTCCTCCAGCGTTAGGCCGCTTTCCGCCAGCGCCTGCTTATTTTCTTCGGTCAGCAGCTTTTTTTCAAAGTTGGCCAGCTGGGTGCTGACGATATCGTAGGCGGAGGCATCCGTAAAGAAGGAGTAGGTATCGGGATACAGGAACCCATCCAGCACGACCATCTTGCGCTCGTCGGTGCTGATCTCACCGATCCAGTCGAAGGGATAATCCACACGGTTGGCGGCCTGCAGATACTCTTCGGCCGAGCAAAGCCCGGCGGCCTGGACGGCGTCGGCCATCTGAAAGGCATTGTAGCCCTCCGGCAGGGTGACGCTGACCGTTTCCCGGTAGGAGACGGTGGAGCAGAGCGCTTCGATGAGTTCGGCATAGCTGCTGCCCTTTTCCAGGGTGAAGCTGCCGTACTGGTAGCGGCCGTCGCCGCCGTGGGTGCGGCTGTACAGCCGGAACAGCATGGGATTGCCGATGAGCCCCGACGCCTTCAGCTCCCGGGCGATGACGGCGGTGGAGCTGCCCTGCGGGATGGTGACGGTGACCGTTTCGCCGGTTTTTCTGCCGCCGGCGATCTCGCCCCTGACCAGCAGAAAGCCCGCGACCAGCAGGACGGCGAGAAGAAGGAGAAGGATACGGCCGGTGCGGCCTTTTTTGCGTTTTTTGCTGTTTGCCATAAGATATCTCCTGTGTATCGGAAAATTCTAACAAAAGTCGAGTTTTTCTTATTGTATCCCAAAAACGGGCAAAAATCAACCGATATGCATAGGATGGGGCGAGGTGAAGCGAAATGCTGCAAACGATCCTGTGGCTGTTGGGAATGTATTTTGCGGTGATCGGGCTGATCAGGACAGTGGCTATGCTGGTGGAGCTGCTGTGGCCGCCGACCCCGCCGCGGGGCTGCCGGCTGTTCCTGCAGGTGGAGGAGGACGCCGACTATACCGAAAGCGGACTGATGCGCTGCCACCGGCTGCTGAGCCGGCAGGAAACGGGTGGGCTGCCCTATACCGTGCTGCTGCCCCGGGAGGGGGAGGCGCGGGAGATCTGCCGGCGGTACTGCCGGGACTGGCAGCTGGATACTTTGGATTTGCCCCGCGCGCCGGAAAGTACTATAATAAAACCGGAACCCATGGAAGAAAAGGACGGTGAACCGCAAGGACAGCATGGAACGGGAGATGGAGAAGATAGCCGGGACGGTGGAGGAGATCGGCTTTCACAGTGAGGAAAGCGGCTTTACCGTGCTGTATGTGGACGTAAACGGCGAGCTGGTGACGGTGGTGGGCGAGGTGGCCGATATCGCCGAGGGCGAGGAGATTGCCGCCACCGGCAGCTTTCGGGTACACGGCACCTACGGAATGCAGTTTAAGGCGGAGCTGATCGAGCGCACCCTGCCCGCTACGGCGGGGGCCATCCGCAAATATCTTTCCTCCGGCGCCGTCAAGGGGGTCGGCCCCGCCCTGGCGGGGCGCATCGTCGCGCGCTTCGGCGACAGCACGCTGGAGATCATCGAAAAGGAACCGGACCGTCTGACCGAGATCCGGGGGATCTCCGCACGCAAGGCGGAGGAGATCGGCGAGGAGTACCGGCGGCTGTTCGGCATCCGCAGCGTGATGAGCCTGCTGACCTCGCTGGGACTCCCTGCGGCGGTGGCCATCCGGGTTTGGCGGCGCTGGGGCGCCGGCACCGCCCACCAGCTGGAAACCGACCCCTACGCCCTGTGCTGCGAGGAGATCGGGGTGGAATTTGAGGAGGCCGACCGCATTGCGGCGCATTTCGGCATTGCGGGCGGCGACCCCTGCCGGCTGGGCGCCGGAATGCAGTACATCCTGCGGGTCAACAGCCGCAGCGGTCACACCTGCCTGCCCCGCGCCAAGCTGCTGGGGCTGGCGGGGGAATTTTTGCAGGCGGAGGAGCCGGTGCTGGAGGAGACGCTGGGCCTTCTGCTGGAGGAGGAAACGCTGGCCGGCTATACCGCCGGCGGCAGGGAGTTTATCTATCTGCAGCCCCTTTACCGGGCGGAAAACTACATTGCCAGCCGGGTGTGCATCGCCCTGCAGCTGCAGCCGTCGCAGTGGGAGCCGATGGAGGAGGAGCTGGATGCTCTGGAGCAGATGCAGGGCATCACCTACGACCCGGTCCAGCGGCGCGCCATTGCCCAGGCGGTGCAAAGCCGGATGTTCATCCTGACCGGGGGCCCCGGCACCGGCAAGACCACCACCCTGCGGGGGATCCTGGCGCTGCTGGAGGAACGGGGCGAAAAGGTGGCGCTGGCCGCTCCCACCGGGCGCGCCGCCAAGCGCATGGCGGAGATCACCGGGCACGAGGCTTCCACCATCCACCGCCTTTTGGAGGTAGAGCCCAAAACCGAAACGCTGACCTTTAAGCGGGGGGAAAAGAACCCCCTGCCCGCCGACGCGGTGATCGTGGACGAGATGTCGATGGTGGACACCCTGCTGATGGAGCATCTGCTGCGGGGTATGCGGCTGGGAGCGCGGCTTATCATGGTGGGGGACAGCGACCAGCTGCCCTCGGTGGCGGCCGGCAATGTGCTGCGGGATCTGATCCGGAGCGAACTGGTGCCCTGTTTGCATCTGGAGCGGGTGTTCCGCCAGGCGGCCCAGAGCCTGATCGTTACCAACGCCCACGCCATTGTGCACGGGGAAATGCCGGAGCTGGACTGCCGCAGCAGCGACTGCTTCTTTTTGGATAACGGCGACGCCCTTTCCCAGCAGCGGCTGGTAGTGGACCTGGTGAGCCGCCGGCTGCCGAACAGCTACGGCTATGATCCGCTGCGGGAGATTCAGGTCATCGCCCCCGGCAAGCAGGGCCCGCTGGGCACCCGGGAACTGAACCGCTGCCTGCAGCAGAGGCTCAATCCGCCCCAAAAGGGCCGGGCGGAAGCCACGCTGATGGGCCGCACCCTGCGGGAAGGGGATAAGGTGATGCAGATCCGCAATAACTATGATATCCTGTGGCAGCTGCCGGACGGAACGGCAGGCGCCGGTATTTTTAACGGTGATATGGGCATTATTGAAATGCTGGACCCCGGCAGCAAGACCATTCTGGTGCGGTTTGAGGACAAGCTGGCGACCTATTCCTTTGAAAACCAGGACCAGCTGGAGCATGCCTACGCCGTAACGGTGCACAAAAGCCAGGGCAGCGAGTTCGAGGCGGTGGTGCTGCCGCTGGAGCGGCGTCATCCCAGGCTGCACTACCGAAACCTGCTGTATACCGCCGTTACCCGTGCCCGGCGGCTGCTGGTCATGACGGGAGAAAAGCAAACGGTGTACGCCATGGTGCAGAACAACCGCCGCACCCTGCGCTACACCAATCAGACGGAAATGCTGCGGGAGATGTACAATGAGTGATAAGCCGACGCTGCGCGAGATTGCGCTGAATCTGCTGTATCCGCCCCGCTGCCTGCTGTGCGGGCGGCTGTGCGGCTGGGAGCAGCCCCTTTGCCCCGACTGCCGGAGCAACCTGCCCGACGCGGGCGGGTTCGGCTGGGAGCCGGACGCCTTTGGCTGTGAGGGGCTGCTGTGGTGCGCCCCCTACGAGGGAGAGTACCGACGGGGCATGGAGCAATTTAAGTTTGAGGGGGTGCGTGCCTGCTGTCCCCTGTTCGGCGGGATGCTGGCCCGGGCGCTGCGGCAAAGCGGCCTTTGCCGGGAGCTGGACGCCGTAACCTATGTGCCGATGCCGCCCCGCCGGGAGCGCCACCGGGGCTATAACCAGTCCCGCCTGCTGGCGCAGTACCTGGCAAAGGAGCTGGGCCTGCCGCTGCGGGAGGAGGTGCTGTGCCGCGGCGGACGGGCGACGGCCCACGCCGCCCGGACCCGTGCCCAGCGGCTGCGGCTGGCGGAGGAAAGCTACCGTGCCGGCCCCAGGTGTCTGCCGGAGGGGGAACGGCTGCTGCTGGTGGATGACATCGTGACCACCGGCGCGACGCTGCAGAACTGCGCTGCCCTGTTGCGGGCGCAGGGAGCCGCCAAGGTGTGGGCGGCCGCGGTGCTGCGTACACCGGCGCACCCAAACGGCAAATTGTGAATTTACTGCGAAAAGAGTGCCTTGTGCTTTGACATTACGGGGGATAGATGGTATTATGAAACCATAAGTCACAGCGAAGTGAGGGAAATAAAGGAATGTTTGCAAACGATATCGGAATTGACCTGGGGACCGCTACGACCCTGATCTATATCGCCGGCAAGGGGATCGTTCTGCGGGAGCCGTCCATCGTGGCGATGGACGAGCGCAGCGGCCAGGTGCTGGCAGTGGGCGATGAAGCCTATACCATGCTGGGCAAAACAGCCTCGGATATCCGGGTGGTGCGTCCGCTGGAGGACGGCGTCATCAGCGACTATGAAGTGACCGAGCAGATGCTCAAGCATTTTTTTGCCAAGGTGAACCCCAGCCGCATTTTTAAGCCGCGTGTGTGTGTCTGCGTGCCCAGCGCCATCACCGAGGTGGAATCCCGCGCGGTCATCGATACCGTGATGTCCAGCGGCGCCCGCAATGTTTACCTGATCGAGGAGCCGGTCGCGGCAGCCATCGGCGCCGGTATGGATATCACCAGGCCGGGCGGCGTGGTGGTGGTGGATATCGGCGGCGGCACCAGCGATATCGCGGTGCTTTCCCTTAACGGCATCGTCTGCAAAAGCTCGGTCAAGATGGCCGGCAACAAGATGAACGCCGCCATCACCCGTTATGTCCGCAGCACCTATAATGTCCTCATCGGTGATTCCACCGCCGACCGCGTCAAGCGGGAGATCGGTACGGTGTGGACCGAGGGCCAGCCGGAAAAGACCATCGAGGTAAAGGGCCGCAATCTGGTAACCGGACTGCCGCAGAAAATTACCCTTTCCAGCTACGAGCTGGAAATGCCGCTGCGCGTGGAGGTGGAGCGGATCATTACCGCATTGCAGTCGGTGATGGAGCAGACCCCGCCGGAGCTGGTGGCGGATATCGAAAAGACCGGCCTGCTGATGACCGGCGGCGGCGCCATGCTGGACGGTTTGGATAAGCTGATCACCAACCGGGTCCGCATCCAGGCCCATCTGGCGGAAAACCCCATCGAGGCGGTGGCAATCGGGACCGGCAAGAGTTTTGAGTATCTCGGCAAGCTGTACGACGGCTTTGTCAGCTACACCAACTATTCCAGCCGGTAAAAGAACAGACAGCAAAGCCTGTCGCAGAAGCAAATTTCTGCGGCAGGCTTTTTTTGCGTGCCGGAGCGGCAAGGCGGAGCGGCTTGCCCCCTTGAAGCGGGAGTAAGCACAAAAATCCCGACCTGCCGATGAACGGCAAGCCGGGATTTTTGCTTTATGTGTCAGCCCCTATCGGGGGGATAGCGGCTTTTTGGCCTTGCGGGAACGGTGTTAACTGGTTTCTCCCACTGGGGCGGCGGAAGATTCCCCCTCGGCCAGGCGGTACCCGACGCCCACTTCGGTAAACAGGTAACGCGGCTCCTCCGGATTGGGCTCCAGCTTGCGGCGCAGATTTGCCATATGTACCCGCAGCAGCTTGTTATCCCGGGGATTGGCGGCAGGCCCCCATAGCTCCCGCAGCATCTGCTGGTAGGTCAGCACCCGGCCGGCATAGCGTCCCAGCAGCGCCAGGATCTTGAATTCGCTGGGGGTGAGCCCGGCATCCCGTCCGCTGAGGTAGGCCCGGTGCTTATTGTAATCGATGGTCAGGTCGCCCACCGTATACACGCCTTCCGCCAGCGGCTGGCCGCCGCAGGCTTTGCGGGTGTGGCGCAGCGCGGTGCGGATGCGCGCCAGCAGCTCCACGGTGCCGAAGGGCTTGGTCAGGTAATCGTCCGCGCCCAGGTCCAGCGCACCGGCCTTGTCGTCTTCGGTAATTCTGGCGGAGATTACAATGATGGGCACGCTGCTCCATTTGCGCACGCTGCGGATGATGCCGACGCCGTCCATATCCGGCAGGCCGAGATCCAGCAGCAGGCAGTCGGGACAATGCGAGGCGATGAGCGCCAGCGCCGTCCGCCCGTCGCGGACGGTAACGGTATCGTACCCGGCGGAAGCCAGCGTACTTTGCAGATACCGGCTGATCCCGATATCGTCTTCCACGATCATAACCTTATCACAGTGCTTCACGGCTGTTTTCCTCCTCCTGCTTTTCGGCCGGCAGCCACAGGCTGACCCGTGCGCCGCCCTCCGGCCGATTTTCGGCGGTCATTTCTCCGCCATGCGCCTGGACAATGGCATAACAGACGGTTAGGCCCAGGCCCAGACCGCGCCGCCCGTCGGCGCAGGGCTTTGGATGGGGCAGCGCCGTGCGGTCAAACAGATGCGCCAGCGTCTGGCTGTCAAAGCCTGCCCCGTCATCCTCCACGGCGATTGTCACGCCGTCGTCCTGGCTGCGCAGCACCACCCGGATGCGGGTCGCCCCTTGGGCATGGACCGAGGCGTTTTCCAGCAGGTTCAGAATGACCTGTTCCATCAGGGTGGCATCCATAGGAGCGGTCAGGATCTCTTTGGGCCGCTGGACCGTGACCGGGAGGGCTTCCGCACTGCGCCGCAGCTTTATCACGGCGCTGTCCACGATCTCCTCCACGACCTCCTCGCTGCGCCGCAGCAGCACCCGCTCCCCGGTGACCCGCGTTACCGAGAGCATATTTTCGGTGATACGGGTCAGCCAGCGGGTTTCCTGCCGGATCTGCTCCAGCAGGCTGCGCCGCTCCTCTTCGGAAAGGTTTGGCTGCTCCAGCAGCAGGCTGTCTGCCCCATCGATGGAAGCCAGCGGCGTCCGCAGATCATGGGAAAGGGCCCGCAGCAAATCGGCCCGCAGCTTTTCACTTTCGATTTCGTACTTCAGCCGCTCGGCCTGTTTGACCCGGGTGGTAAGGGTACTGATGACAATGGAGACGACCAGCATCACCAAAAAGGTGAGCGGATAGCCGCTGACGCTCATATCAAAACTCCAAAAGGGGTAGGTGAACATATAGTTGACGCAGAACACCCCGATGACCGAAGACACAATACCCCAGGCGTAACCGGTCGTACCCAGCGCGATAACGGTTACGGCCAGCACAAAGATCAGCACAGCAAAGGGATTGTTATCATCATGCATTTGGGAAAGCAGGATGCATATGCCAACGGCCGCCGCCAGAAGAAGCGCCGTAAATAAAAGGTCGCGCCAGAATGTGCCCTTTGCCTTCATTGTCAGTACCCCCTCTTTTTGGACGATTTCATTATAGCATGTCAGGAAACGGTGCGGTCCTGTTTTTCCTGCTTTTTTCGCCACGGCGGGAATCCTTTCCGAAAAATTAACGGAGCCCGGCAGTATAATGGAGCAGAAGTCAAACCCATCATCATTGCTATTCGCCAGGAGGAATCAACTATGCACACCAAGGCTTACTGTGAGGCTCGTAAGGAATTCATCAACTGCATCGTGCTCAGCCCCATCTGTATCGGCGTTTCTCTCATCATTGCCTTTACCGAGTGGCTGCCCATCATGCGCGCGGAAAAAAACAAAACCGAGGAATAAAACCGTTTTTTAGTATGGCCATCCGTCCCCGACCCGTACAGGGCCGGGGCTTTTTCTGGCTTTCTTTTGCACGGGATATGCCGGCAGGCAGCAAAATCCCCGGCATGACAAAGCGTCACGCCGGGGCGGTATTTATCCTTTCGCGGGCATATGGGCTTCCAGATAGGCCACGAGATCCCGGAACAGGGTTCCCTTTATCGGTTCGTTGTGTACCTCATGGCGGGCGCCGGGGTACAGGGTGATGGTCACATCCCGCAGCCCCTGCGCTTTCAGACCCTCGTACACTTCGGTCACGCCCCGGCCGCAGTCGCCCACCGCGTCCTCATCGCCGGCATACAGCCATACCGGCAGGTCTTTGGGAACGGCGGCGAACCATTCCGGGCGGTTACAGCGGTCCACCAGCTGCATCAGCTCGCCAAAGCCGCTGTTGGTAAAGATAAAGCGACACCAGGGGTCTTCCATGTAGCGCCGGCAGATCTGTTCATCGTGGCAGATCCAGTCCACCGGTGTGTTATGCTCGGTGGCCTTATTGTAATTGCCGGTCGTCAGCTGGTACAGCAATTTGGATGTGCCCTTGCGTCCCTTTAAAAGGGTGATGAGGGAGACCAGGAGCTTGCCCGCGCCCACGGCGGGATTTTTGCCGGCGGTGCCGCTGAGCAGCAGCGCCTGCAGGTGGCTGCCGTAGCGGGCCGCGTACAGCCGGGCGACAAAGGAACCCATGCTGTGCCCCAGCAGGAAGTAGGGCAGGCCGGGATACCGTTCACTGATGGCGCGGCGCTCGAGCTCCTGATCCTCCACCAGGTTGTTCCACGCCCCCTTTTCGCCAAAATAGCCCAGCATTTCGCCGTTGGCTTCGGCGGTGGAGCCATGCCCCAGGTGATCGATGCCGCAGACGACGTAGCCGGCGTCGGTCAGGTGCTGCGCCAGTGCCTCGTACCGCATGATGTATTCACACATCCCGTGGCAGAGCTGCACGACGGCGCGCTCCTCTCCCTCCGGTTCAAACAGAAAGCCGGAAAGCGTGCTTTTCCCGTCGCTGGAATGCAGGGTAAAGGTGCTTTTTTTCATGCCTTTGGTCCTCCTTGTTTTTTGTCACGCGGCGTTATACCAGGGCACGGTCCACCGCCGTGACCTCCTGGACGCAGCCGCCGGGATCCACAGTATAAAAGGTGAGGTACTCAAACCGGGTCCACAGCCGGGGCAGCAGGTCGCTGCCGCCGCCCGGCATACCGGTCACCACAATCCGGGGAAGCTGCTCGGTAAGCGTCTGGGTGAGGCTGCGCTCCGGCTCCTCGCTGTAACGGACGGTCATGCGGGCGTTGGCCTCCCGGCTGGTCTGGTACAGGTGCTCGATGGCCTGGGGATCGGGTTCGGCGCCGAAGCGCGCGATATTGAGAACCTCCAGAGTGCAGCGGTTTTGGTCAGCCAGCTGCCTTCCGGCATAGATCAGCCGGTCGCAGCTCTGCTGGTCGGTGACCAGGACCAGGACAGTGCGGTGCGGGACCTGCGGTTTGCGGGAAGTCATCAAATCGGTCATCGCTCCTTTGCAATATGGTTTCCGGTTTCATTATAGCAAATGACGAAGAAAAAAGAAACGAAACCAAAAAAACTTCACGAAATGTTTGCAAATCGCTTTTGACCGAAATAATGGCAAAAAGTTGACGAAATCGCAGAAAAGCGGTATCATAGTAAAAAGGTGGCGCCCACGGCGGTATTCCCGGCGCCGCAGTATGATACGAGGTGATCGAGAATGAACGAAAAAACGGTTTCTCTTTCGGTAGTGCGGCGTCTGCCGCGGTACTACCGTTATCTGGGCATGCTGCTGAATAACGGCGTGACCCGTATTTCCTCCAAGGAACTGGCCGCGCAGATGAAGGTTACCGCCAGCCAGATCCGGCAGGACCTGAACTGCTTTGGCGGGTTTGGCCAGCAGGGCTACGGATATAATGTGGAGCTGCTGCATAAGGAGATCGGTACCATCCTAGGCGTGGAAAAGAAGATCCCTGCCATTCTCATCGGCTGCGGCACCCGCGGCCAGAGCCTCATCCGGGAAGATGACCTGTTCCGTGACCGCGGCTTCGAGCTGATCGGCGCCTTTGATAAAGCGCCGGAAAAAATAGGCCTGACGCTGCCCAACGGCCTGACGGTACAGGATATTGCGGAGCTGACGACATTCTGCCGGCAGTACGCACCGCACATGGCGGTGGTATGTATCCCCCGCGATGAAGCGGAAAAGATGGCGGATACGATGGTCTCGCTCGGCATCCGCGCGTTTTGGAATTTTTCCAGCTACGACTTTAAGTATAAGTATGAGGACATCCCTTCGGTCAACGTCCATCTGGGCGACAGCCTGCTGACCCTTTCCTACCTGGTCAACCACCCCAAGGGCGAAACGAAGGAAGAATAACCATGCAGTCCCGCTGCGTCCCGCCGGCTTCTCCGGCGGGCCTTTTGCTATCCGGCCCGGCGGGCGTACAGTCCTGCCAGCGTTTGCCACTGGGAGAGGGTCAGCTGCTCGGCGCGGGCGCCCTCGGGGATTTCGGCCGCGGCCAGCAGTCCGCGCAGTTCCTCCTTCTCCAGCCCCAGCCCGGCGGAAAGGGAATTGAGCAGCGTTTTGCGCCGCTGCCCAAAGCCGGCGCGCACCACCGCAAAGTAGGCGGCTTGATCGGGCCGGCCGGTGGGGGGCGCTTCCTGCAGGTCCAGCCGGATCACGGCGCTGTCCACCGCCGGAGCGGGCAGAAAGGAGCCGCGGGAAACCGGGAACAGCAGCCGCGGCGTGCTGTAGTACCATACGGCGGCGCTGATCGCCCCGCACTGCCGGGTGCCCGGAGCGGCGGTGATTCGTTCGGCCGCCTCCTTCTGCACCATGACGGTCAGGGAGGAGATGGGCAGGGACTGCTCCAGCAGCTGCATGATGACCGGCGAAGTGATATAGTAGGGCAGATTGGCGCATACCACCACCGGCATCCCGGCAAAATGCTCCTCCAGCAGGGCGGGAAGGTCCAGCTTCAGCACGTCGCCGGGTACAATGGTCACATTATCGAATTCCGCCAACGTTTCCGCCAGAATGGGCGGCAGGCGGTCGTCCAGCTCGATGGCCACCACCTTTTCGGCCCGGCGGGCCAGCTCTGCGGTCAGCACCCCAAAGCCGGGGCCGATCTCCAATACCCCCACGCCGGGGGTGGCGCCGCTCAGCTCTGCCATACGGGGACAGACGGCGGGGTTGATGATAAAATTCTGCCCTAGCGCACGGGAAAAGGAAAAACCGTGGCGGCGCAGCAGCTCTTTGATGACGGCGGGATCGGTGAGGGTGGGCATGGCAGCCTCCTTATGGGAAAGAAATGGCGCTTTCAGTATATCTTTTTCGGGGCAAAAAAGCAACCGCGGCGCCCGGCGTAAAGGGGGATATACTATCAGTATTTCACACTTTCCACCGAGTTTTCCACACATCGGGGACAATACGGGCGTTTTTTCCGCTAAGATAGCGGAAAAAACGGGGCAGCATTCCCCCAAATCCAGTATATGGGTGTGGAAAACGCGCCGGCTTGTGACAAGGCATAAAAACACCTCGTAATGAAGCGGAAATGTCAAGAGAAAATATCCCCGAAAAACAGATTTATTTTCCGGCACGCCGGGCCGAAATATCTTGACAACAGGGGATTTGATGGTATAATAACAACTGGTTATGCGGAAGTGCTGGAATAGGCAGACAGGCACGTTTGAGGTGCGTGTGTCCATGACGTGTGGGTTCAAGTCCCATCTTCCGCACCAGGAAAACCCCCGAAATCAAGCAGATTTCGGGGGTTTTTATGTGGTTTTTGACTTTTGACCGCATTTTTGACCTGTATAACGCCCGGAATCAAGCTGATTTCGGGCATTTTGCCGCATATGGGGCCTTTTCCGCGCCCGCCCAGCGGCAGACAGGGGCCTCCGGCCCGCAGAGCGGCGCTTCAGTCCGTTTTATGGGACAAAAGACGGCGTACGATAGGAGGTGCGGGAAGCCGCAGGGGTTGGCTCCGCTCCAAAAGCCTGTGGCGGACAGGAAAGAATCCACCGAAAAGGAGAGAGCGCATGAACCACGAAGAAGCCATGGCCCTGATCGAATGTCTTACTCCCGAGGAGCAGAGGCAGCTCATCGAGCTGATAAGAGCCCTGCGACGTAATCCTTCACCCGCTGAACCTCCTGCGGAGTAAGCTGCGTCAGCAAAGCGTACAGCTCCGCGGCGCTGCCGGAAAGCGGCTCGTTGGGGGCAACGGCGGGCGTTTTTGCCGGCCCGGCGCCGCCGCAAAGCCATTCGACCGAGACCTCGCAGACGGCCGCGATCTCCCGCAGCTTCCCCCGGTAGGAGGCGCTGCGGCCGGCCCGCCAGTCGGCGATCACATTGCCGCTTTTGTAGCCGATCGAACGGGCAAACGCCGCGTCGGCGCCGTGCCGGTCAGGGATCAGCGAAAGGATCCTTTTGAGCAGAATATCCATCATATTCCTCCCGGAACAGTGAAATCACACGAAACCTCATAAATTATGAGAAAACACTTGAAAGCACATGAAATATGAGCTACAATAAAAGGGAAGGCTAAAAGGGACAGGGCCGGAAGATCGCCTTGATATAAGCAATTTTACAAATAACTGATAATTGTATCATAGGGTATTTTGGCTGGCTTGTCAATAGAGAAAACTCATAGCTATGAGTTTTGACGGGGGAGCCTTCGGAGAAAAGGGGAAAGCGGGGCGCTGCGGCGGCAGGGGGGCGCCAAAGCATCTCAAACCCCATAGCCGCGCGGGGGCAAACCGGGCAAACACGGCGCTTCCGACGGGGCAGCACAAGAGGATTGGCCCGTCCGGGCGGACGGGCAGGAAGGATGAAGACAAATGAACCAAAACAGGAACTGCAGGCAAGCCGGGAGGAAATCCGGCCTTTGCGCCGGCGTGGAGGCGACGGCATGAGCGTCATTCAGGGTGATGCGATCCTGCTGGGCCGTCCGACGAGGTACCGCATTACCGTAACGACGGCGGAGGGGGCGGCGGTCACCGCCGTCCAGGGCAGCAAAACGGTGACCGGAACAGTCCAGGGGGGCAGCTGCCGGCTGGAGGTCCCCACCACGGGGGTGTGGACGGTCAGCGCGGTCTTGAACGGCGCTGCCGCGACCCGGCAAGTCAATGTGGAGGGCGACGTGGCGCTGGAACTGCTGCTGGTTTCCCCGGTGCTGAACGAGAACAGCTGGGAGACCATCAGCCGAGTGGCGGCGCTTTCGCAGGGGCAGAACTACTGGTCGGTCGGCGACTGTAAGGAGATCGTGCTGAACGGCACGGTGGGGGCGACGAATTTCAACAATGAGACCGTCAGCGTATTTATCATCGGCTTTGACCACAACGCCGCCGTGGAGGGCGGAGGACGCATCCATTTTCAGCTCGGCAAAAAGGACGGTACGCCGATTGCGCTCGTCGACGGCCTGTACGGTGGCTACAACAATACGGCAGGGGCCTTTACCATGAACACCGAAGACAGGAACACCGGCGGCTGGGCTGATTGCCAGATGCGCCAAACGGTGCTGGGCAGTAACAGCGCCAGCGCCACGAACCCCAACGCCAACACGCTTTTAGCTGCCTTGCCGGAAGATTTGCGGGCCGTAATGAAGCCCTGCACCAAATACAGCGACAATGTCGGCGGCGAGGAGAATGCGGCAAGCGCAGTCACCGCGACAAGTGACTGGCTCTTCCTGCTTTCGGAGTATGAGTACTTCGGCGAGCGGACCTACGCCAACAGCGCGGAGCAGAATTATCAGGCGCAGTATGCCTATTACAGCGCCGGGAACAGCAAGGTCATGTATAGGCACAACAAAACTACGGCAAACGCCAATGTATGGTGCCGCTCCGTTGCGGTGGAATATGACCCGACCTTCTGCTATGTTACTTACAGCGGAACAACGGATTGGGAGGATTCGACCGGCGATATGGGTGTGTCGCCCGGATTTTGCATCTGACGGAAGGCGCCGGAGCAGCAGGACGGCATAACGAGCATGAGTTGGCAGAAATACGCAAAGAGAGGGGACTCCGGGGGAACCGGAGAAACAACAGATATTTGTTCCAAAGCGCCGCTGGCCGGACCGAAAACGGCAGCGGCCGGGAATAGGGGGCGGAGGATGGAATCGGAAATTATAGTAGCGGCGCTTGCCCTGGCGGGCAGCCTGTGCGGCACCTACTGTGCCAACCGCAGGTCCTCGGCGCTGATTGCCTACCGGCTGGAGCAGCTGGAAAAGAAGGTGGAACAGCACAACACCGTCATCGAGCGGCAGTATAAGCTGGAAAAAAAGTTTGCGGAGCATGAGCGGGACTACGCCGCCGCCTGCCGCCGCATAGAAGAACTGGAAAAGGGAGAATGAACATGAATGAATTTGTAACCTGGCAAAGCCTTGGCACCTATGCCGGCGCCGTGATGATGGTAACGCTCATCACGCAGTTTCTCAAGCAGACCCCGCTGGGCCGCATGAACGTCCAGCTGCTTTCCTACGGGATCGCGGCGGCGCTGCTCATCGGCGCGGAGGCCTTTGCCGGCAGCGCCGTAACGGTACAGGGGGTGCTGTTGTGCCTCATCAACGCGGTGATGGTGGCGCTGGCGGCAAACGGCGTCTATGACGCCGCCTCCACCGGACTGCAGAAAGTCCCCGCCCGGGGTTACCTGCACGAGGAGGAATAAGACCGGGGCAGGCGCGTTTTCCGCCAAGGGGCCGCGGATCACCGGCCGGAAAGGGAGGGGTACGGCAAAAAAACAGCCCAAGGAGGGGATGTTTTTCGGCAAAGGAAAAAAGCGTGAAAAAAATCCTTGACAAACCGCCCGCCTGCGGCATATAATAACAAAAAACAAAAACTTGTGATCGAGAAGAGTAGCCGGTCAGTTTCTGTTTACAGCGAGCCGCGGAGGGTGCAAGCGCGGTAACGGAAAGAACGGTGAATGGCCTCGTGAGGGCGGCCGAACGCGCCAAGGGCGTCAGTAGCAGCCGACGGGAACCGGCCCCGTTATCCATCCCGGCTTACATCACGCGTGTAAGAACTGAGCGGACGCGTAAGCGTCAAAACCGGGTGGTACCGCAGAGCTGTTTCAGGCCCTGTCCCAAGGATTCTTGGGGCAGGGCTGTTTTAATTTACATTCAAAGGAAGTGACCGCGATGAAGATGATGAACCCCCTTGACCGCCGATGGCGCGGTCATCCCCGTTCCCCGCACCTACTGTAACACCGACCAATCATTGAATAGAAAAGGAGAATTCCCATGAAAACCAATCTGAAAAAACTGTTTGCCGCGGCCCTGGCCGTACTCTTTGTTTTTGCCCTTTCCGCCTGCGGCGAGGAAAAGGTGCCGGTCATCGGCATCAGCCAGTACGGCGAGCACGAAAGCCTGGATAATTGCCGAACCGGCTTTTTGCAGGGACTGCAGGATGCCGGCCTGGTGGAGGGCACCGATTACACCATCGATTATCAGAACGCCGGCTTTGACGATAACATCGCCAAGCAGATCGCCAGCAGCTTTTCCGCCAACAACGTCGCGCTGATGTGCGGCATTGCCACCCCCAGCGCCGTTGCCTGCTATGCCGCCGCCGAGGATAAGGATATCCCGGTCATCTTTACCGCCATTACCGACCCGGTTGCCGCCAAGCTGGACAGCGGCAACGTCACCGGCACCAGCGATAAGCTGGCGGTGGAAGGTCAGCTGGAGCTGATCCGGGCGCTGCAGCCGGAGGCCAAGACCATCGGCATCCTGTATACCACCAGCGAGCCGAACTCGGTTTCCGCCGTGGCGGAGTATCAGGAAAAGGCCGCGTCCTTTGGCTTTACCATCGAGGCGGTGGGCGTTTCCGCCCAGTCGGAGGTCACCCAGGCTGCCGATACCCTGCTGGCCCGCGGTGTGGACTGCTTTACCAACCTGACCGATAACAACGTGGTAGGCGTGCTGCCCGCCATCCTGGAAAAGACCAACGAAAAGCACGTGCCGATCTACGGCAGCGAAATTGAGCAGGTGAAAAAGGGCTGCGTGGCTTCGGTGGGCATCGACTACTATGAGCTGGGCCGCCAGACCGGCGCCATGGCCGCCAAGGTGCTGAAGGGAGAGGCCACCTGCGCCGAGATGCCCTACGAGACCATCAGCGAGTACGGCGTTTACGTCAACTACGCCGCGCTGGAGGAAATGGGGATCACCCTGCCCGAGGACTACGCCGCCCGTGCCATTGACGCGCTGGCCTGAATGATGACGGACCGCAAGGGAGACCTGTTATGCTGAACACCATCCTGGAGACCTGCGCCGGAACCTTAACGCAGGGATTGATTTACGCCATTCTGTCCTACGGCATTTTTATCACCTATAAGATCCTGGATTTCCCGGACCTGACGGTGGACGGCAGCTTTCCGCTGGGGGCTGCCGTCACTGCCGTGCTGCTGACCCGCGGGGTGAACGCTTGGCTGACGCTGCCCGTTTCGCTGCTCATCGGGGCAGCCGCGGGGCTTTGCACCGGGCTGATCCATGTCCGGGCCAAGGTGCGGGATCTGCTGGCCGGCATCATCACCATGACGGCGCTGTATTCCATCAACCTGCAGATCGCCGGCTCCAACCTGACGGTGGAGCGCGCGGTGGATACCATCTACACCTCCGCCCCGGTGATGGCGGTGCTGGGCGGCGTGCCGCTGCTGTACCGCAAGCTGCTGGTCTCGCTGGTGCTGGTGGTGCTGATCGGGCTGGTGCTGGAGTGGTATTTTTCCACCAAAAACGGCCTGCTGCTGCGGGCGGTGGGGGATAACGACACCCTGGTGACCACCCTTGCCGTGGATAAGGGCCGCATGAAGATCCTGGGTCTGGTGATCGCCAACGCCCTGGTGGCGCTTTCCGGCTGTATCGTCTGCCAGGAGGGGCGCAGCTTTTCCGCCACGATGGGGACCGGCCAGATGGTATTCGGCCTGGCGGCCGTCATCATCGGGACGACTCTGTTCCGCCGGGTCAGCTTTGTCCGGGGAACAGCTGCCGTCGTCATCGGCAGCATTCTGTATAAGCTGTGTATCCAGATTGCCATTCTGCTGGGACTGCCCGGCAATATGCTTAAATTCATTACCGCCGCCCTGTTCCTCGTGATCCTGATCACCGGGAACCTGACCGGCCGCAAAGGAGGTGCCGACGGTGCTGGAGCTGCGTAACATCACCAAGATCTACAACCCCGGCGAGGTCACCGAATCCTGCCTGTTCCGCGATTTTTCGCTGACAGTGCAGCAGGGGGAATTTGTTTCCATCGTGGGCAGCAACGGCAGCGGCAAAACCTCGCTGCTGAATATCATCTGCGGCAGCACCGGCGTGCAGTCGGGGGATATCCTCATCGACGGGGCAAGCATGCTGCACCAGAAGGAATATATCCGCTACCGCCGCTTCGGCAGGGTCTACCAGAACCCGGCCCTGGGCACCAGCCCGAACCTGACCATGTACGAGAATCTTTCGCTGGCGGATAATAAAGGCGGCCGCTACAACCTGGCCCATGGGACCAACCGCGCCCGGCGGGAATATTACCGGGAGCAGCTGGCGGCCCTGGGGCTGGGGCTGGAGGACAAAATGGACCTGCGGATGGGCTCGCTTTCCGGCGGGCAGCGGCAGGCGGTCGCCCTGCTGATGGCCACGATGACGCCCATTGATTTTCTCATCCTGGATGAGCATACCGCCGCCCTGGACCCCAAAACGGCCGATACTATTATGGCGCTGACCGACCGTGTGGTGCGGGAAAAACAGCTGACCGCCATTATGGTGACCCACAACCTGCGCTACGCCGTGGAGTACGGCAGCCGCCTGCTGATGATGGATAAGGGGCATATCGTGCTGGACGCCGCCCGCGAGCAGAAAGCCGCCATGGCGGTGGACGATATCCTCTCGTTGTTTACCAGTATCAGCATTGAGTGCGGCAACTGAGCCGAAACTTTTCAAAAAGCCCGGAGCCTGCCGGGCTTTTTTCCCGCTTTGGGCGGAAAAAGCCGTTGTTTTAACGCAAAAAGTCTGCTATACTGTATAAAATACAAACGGTATTTACACATTGTTCAAGCAATCCCGCAAAAGATGCGGTATGATAAAAACCAACACGGCAGGGAGGCGGCGGGATGTTCGGATATGTGAAAGCCTGCCCGCCGCAGCTGCGCCTGTGCGAGTGGGAAGCCTACCGGGGCGTTTACTGCGGGCTGTGCCGTACGCTGGGGCGGCGGTTCGGGCCGTTTGCCCGGCTGACCCTCAGCTACGAATTTACCTTTCTGGCCATGCTCTCTATGGCGCTGGGGGAGGAAACCCCGGCCTTTAGGCGGCGCCGCTGCGGGGTCAACCCGCTGCACCGCTGCCAGCACTGCGAGGAAAACGCCTCGCTGCAGATGAGCTGCGATATCGCGGTGCTGACGCTGTGGTACAAGGTGGAGGACAACATTGCCGACAGCGGCTTTTTGGCCCGCTGCGGCTGGCGGCTGCTGCGGGGCCTGATGCGCCGCCAGTACCGCCGGACGGCGGCGGCTTACCCCGCGCTGGACGCGGTTTTTGCCGACCAAATGCTGCGCCAGCGCCGGCTGGAGCAGCAGGAAACGGCCCCGCCGCTGGACGAGCTGTGCGAACCGACCGCCTGTATGATGCAGGCGATGCTGGGCTCCCTGGGCGGGGAAGCGGCGCAGCAGCGCATCCTGGAGCGGCTGGGCTATCTGCTGGGCCGGTATATCTACATGGCGGATGCCCTGGACGACTGGGAAAAGGACCGGAAAAGCGGCAGCTTTAACCCCTTTTTACAGGCCGGCGGCGAAGCCGAGGCCCTGCGCCGCCGCGCGAAGGAAAGCCTGAATCTCACCATCGGGGAGATCGGGGCGACCTTTGACCTGCTGACGCTGCAGCGGTTCCAGCCTGTTTTAGAGAATATTATCCACCTGGGGCTGAGCGCCACGGTGGAGGAAATACAGCTCCCCCCAAAGCAAAGGAGGAAACGATATCCATGACAGATCCCTATAAGGTATTGGGCATATCCCCCGGCGCCAGCGATGACGAGGTCAAGGAGGCCTATCGCCGGCTGGCGCGCAAATACCATCCGGATAACTATGTCAATAATCCTCTTTCCGATCTGGCCACCGAAAAGATGAAGGAGATCAACGAGGCATACGACGAGATCCAGCGGCAACGCAAGGGCGGCGGCTCCGCCGGCGGCTACCGGCAGAGCTACTCCTCCGGCGGTTACCAGCAGAGCTACTCCTCCGGTTCCTCCCAGTTTGCCGATATCCGCCGGCTGATCAACCTGAACCGGCTGGGCGACGCCGAGGAGCTGCTGGACGGGATCGCCGCAGGCCAGCGCAACGCGGAGTGGAACTACCTGAAGGGGATTGTAAACTACCGCAAGGGCTGGCTGGATAACGCCGTGACCTACCTCAGCAATGCCTGCAATATGGAGCCCGGCAACATGGAATACCGTTCCACCCTGAACCGGCTGCTGCAGCAGCAGAACGGCTACACCGGCCAGTCTGCGGGCAGCAGCGTCTGCGAGGTGTGCGCTTCGCTGTACTGCGCCAACCTGTGCTGCAACTGCATGGGAGGTGGCTGCTGATGCAGAAAAAGAGCCAGCAGGTGGCGCTGGGCGGCATTGCCACCGCGTTGTGCATCGTGCTGATGTTCGCCACCGGGATGATCCCCTTTTCCTACTATGCCCTGCCGGCGCTGGCGGGGCTGGTGCTTATCGCGGTACGGGAGGAAAACGGCCTTTCCACGGCGCTGATCGTGTTTGCGGCGGTTTCGCTGCTTTCCGTCTTTGTCGTCCCCATCAAGGAGGCTGCCCTGCTGTTTATCGCCTTTTTCGGCTACTACCCGATCCTGCAGGAAACCTTTCGCCGGATCCGGCCCCCGGTGCTGAGCTGGGCGGTGCGGTTTGCGATTTTTAACGCCGCGGTGGTGGCGGCCTACTGGGTCATCGTCCATGTGTTCGGCATCACCGAGATCCTGGAGGAGTTCGGCAGCTTCGGCCAATACTCGGTGCTGGTGCTGCTGGGGCTGGCCAATATCTTCTTTGTGGTGTACGACGGCGCGGTCAAGAACATCACGCTGGCCTACCGCAACTGGTTTCGGCCCAAGATTCTGAGAAAAGCACACTGAAAAAAGTCAAGCGGCGGCTCTTTTGCAATGCAGAGGGGCCGCCGTGTAAAAAGAAAGGAGCCGCTATGGCCTATCGGCTGTTTTTATTCGACCTGGACGGCACGCTGGTGGATACCTCGCCTGGAATTCTGGAGGCGCTGCGCCGGATGGAGCAGGAGCTGGGGGTGGAACCGCTGCCGCAAAAGACGCTGGAAAAGTTCATCGGTCCGCCGCTGGAGTGGTCCATCGAGACCTATTACGGGGTGGACGCCGAAACCGCCGCGCGGTGGGCCAAGGTGTACCGCCGCATTTACGGCGAGGGCGGCTGCATCCGCCATTCCCGCCTGTATCCCTATATTCGGGAATCGCTGGAGCTGATCCGGCAGCAGGGCGGCAAAAGCGCCGTGACCTCCCTGAAGATCGACGAGATGGTGACGCTGACGCTGGAT